>JAKFXO010000121.1 GCA_021731345.1 Candidatus Peribacterales bacterium
CCTGCAGCACGTTTAAACGATCATTGGTGATAAGGATCTGACTCTTCGTCATTTTCTCCAGGCAGGTCAGGTGCTTTTTGGGAATAACCATGAAATTTTGCATAACAGGACATCGTTCGTTGATCAGCAGCGACACCTCTTGCGGGTGAGAATGAATGAAAAAATCCTAACATAGAAATACTGACATTTTGGCTTAAATAAGCCATTGGTGGAGATGCCGGGAGTTGAACCCGGGTCCAACGTGTACGCCGAAGGTCTGTACGATCATGTTGTTCTCAGTTCTTCCACCCAATAGGAGAACAACAGAGAGAAGGGTGGAAGTGATGACGCTTTAGTCCGGAGTCCGTCACGTCAGTCGGAATCCAACCTCGCTAGTGACGCTACTCCAATCCAGCGAGGATCAAGAGGGTAGCGCGGTCCGAATTGAATCAGACCTTAGGCATAGGCTGGAGCCATTCTTGCAGAAAGATCTGCAAAGATGTTCTCGAGAGCTTTAGCCATTGTGCTGGTTTTGGCAGCTATAGGTTGCGGAGTGGATAACGGGAACTCTGCAATCCCGGATCGAGACACAAACAACGCAGAATCACGCTGTCGAAGCCTGTCATCCCCACGAAATCGTGAAAGGAAAACTACGTTTTCCTCTCACGGACTCTCCTTTCCTTTAGCGGTGTCGCTCCAGACAGGCAGAGCCTGTCTTCGCGACGCCCTTTTGGAGCTGGGTAGAGATCCGTGGTCGTAGACCAATGATGCGAGAGATCGAGAGAGATAAGTATATCACAAAACACTGAGATGACGCAGAGGCTTACGTAGAAATTTTTTGGCTTACGCTGGCCGAGGCAGTGGCTCTTCCTCAAACGGAACGTCATTACGGTCGTAGCGCACAATGCCAATGTGAGGGCGGAATCCTTTCTCTGTCGCACTCTTGCCTGACATCATGCCTTGCTGACTGTCTCGTGCGATCAGTCCTACGGTCGTATCCGAAAGTTCTGTTTCAAGGAGTGCGCCTGTTGTGCTTTCCCAATATTTTCTCAGCGGTCCCATATGCTTCGCAATCATGAGTTGGATCCCGAGGATACGTTCGATGTTTGGATCGGTGATCATGCGTTCCGCAACGACGATACGACCGCTAGGACGTACGTGCTCGGACATGTAGTGAAAGAACGCAAAGCGCGTTGTATCAGTGACTTCTTTCATGCGCTCCAGCTTTGCTGTCTGTGTGAGGTTGGACATCGCATCATATGGCCACTCCACCAGACGTGAGATGGATCCTCCCGGCATCGAGAGAATGCCAGCGTCGATGGGGCGATCTTCAAGGACGTGGGGGAGTAACACAGGAGCGAGAATGTTGTCTTCGAGCAGAAGAATGTTCTTACTCAATTCTCTGCGAATCTTGGCCATATGATCAGCCACTCTCTGAAGCTCTGGTTTCCAGAACAACTTGTCTTCAGCACTCACTGCAAGCGCAGACGGTGCGAGTGCATTGAGTGCATCCTTGAGGCCAAGGCCACTGAGGTACTTGTATGCGAGTGAGACGTTTACGCGCGTGCGTTCGGTACCAATGGTGATCGCCTGACCTTCTGCCTGTGCGAGAGACAAGAGCTGGAGGCCTGTGCCCGTTCCAATATCGACAATCACTTCGTCTGCCTTAGGCTTCACCAAGTCTGCGATCGTGTCGTACAGGCCATCACGAAAGAGGCGCTCTGCGTCATTGACCCAGTCCAACGCATAGCTCCCCTCCTGAGTAAGAAGGGCTTCACGTGCCGATTCGTAGAATTCGTTCTTCATGATGAGCTAGGCAAAAGGGTAGTCATCCTCTCGCTCCAAAACGCCGGTCATACACCGCCAGCCACCTACTTCATGCTCACCATTCTTGGTGTCTGCGTTGTAATGAATGGGCTTCAGTGAGCGGGGGATGGGGTTATAGCCAAGCTCTCTAAGCTGCCGAATGGTGTTTTTTGCCTCTGCTGGTACGACCGGAGTCTCAGGGTTGATCCATAAAAGGTTAAGACCAAGATCTTTGTACGTATCTTCGTAGGGCACCAATCCATCTTTATCGAAGACTGAATACAGAGCATCTTCTGACGCCGGGTGGAATCCTCGCGGATCTATGATGGCGCGACGCGGATCAGTCGGACGAAGTCGTGGGAGTGGCGCGAGGTAACAGTCCAAATCGGCATTCATATTCGTTGCAAGCACGGTGAGTTTTCGCGTCGTGCCGATGGTCTCCATAATCTGTTGTAGTGCACGGATGCCAGCTTTCTTCTCTGCGCCTTGTCGTAAGATATCCATGAAGCGTTCCGGTGATACGTGCGGTTGTATATCACCGTAAAAATCATCAGTTTCATGTCCGATGAGAAGATGATCTCCAGCAAGGAGTACGTTGCCCCATGACAATGTTTCATCCAGCATTGTGCGCTGTTGCTTTGGAACACGTTCAAAAATTCGCTGGTAGTACATGCGTGCGTCGCTGCGGAAGCTCCAGATGTTTGAGAGAATGGCTTGATTGTCGACGGCGCCAAGAAAATCTCTGCAGTAGAAATCTCGACCGATCCAGTCCTGTGCCGTGCTCTCAGTCAGAGGCAGATTTGGATGATGTGGGTGAACGACGTTCACACCATGCTTCTGTAGCAATTCCATGTACAGAAGGTGTGCACCAACGTCCGGTGGCGCTCCTGGACTGAGGATAATCTGCCTACTTTCTTCGTCTGTTCCACCGAAGGCGACAGTCTGCACTGCAGGGTTACTGACAGCGCTGATGACAGCTGTTTTGAGGGAGCCAAATTCATTACGAACATTGGGGATGATCGGTGCCGATGAAGAAAATGATGGAGTATTCATGGGGATCAATCGAAGTCGTAGTCATTCGCTCTCTCAAGCACACCGGTGACACAGCGCCATCCGCCGGGTTGGCCGTTCTTCTCACCTATGGAGTCATTTTTCAGTGCTGCGACGGGACGTGTTTGGACGTTGTAGCCTAGCGAGCGAAGCAGTAGTGTCGTTTGCCTTGCCTCTTCAGCGACCAGAGGAGTTTCAGGATCGAGCCACAAAATATTGCAGCCAAGTTTTGCCCATGGGTCTGGGCAAACAATGAGCTTGTCGTAGAGTCGTTTGAGCGTTGGGAATGATTCGGGGTGCACCCCTTCGTCCGAGACCATGGCGACGCGTGGATCGGTTCCACTTCTACGTGGTAGAGGAGCAACCACCGTATCTAGATCTGTATTGAGTTTGAGTGAGCAGATGGCAAGCTGTCGCGTGCTTTCTATATTGGAAAGAACTTGGCGCATCGCTCTAATGCCATGATTTCTGGCATCCACTGCATTCAAAATAGGAAAGAAAACTGCAGGATCTAGTCGTCCGTAAATGTTCTCCAGGTATTCCGGATGTTCTAGGCCGACGAGGAGACTGTCATGGGTCAGCAGTGCATTGCCCCAGCTCAATGGTGTATCGCACTCTGACTGACGTTCTTTCGGGATCTGCTCCATGATGCGGCGATAGTGCCCGCGAACGTTGTTACGATGTCCAAAGATCGTTGAGAGAATGGCGGTCTCATCCACCACGCCAAGGAAGTCCCGACAGTACATATCAGGCCCGACGTATGCAGACATATTATTGAGCGTTGGTTGCAGATTTGGATGATGGGGGTGGACGATACGCACTCCTCGATCTTTAAGTGATTGCTGATGAGCGTAGAGCAGCCTGTGCTTCGGATTGTGATGCATGCCTCTGAATTCTTCATCGATACTCTCGAAGCTTTGGTTCGTTACAGCTGCATAGAGCTCCGGTGTTGCGATCGGAAAAAGGATTGCCGTTTTCAGCGTGCCGAATTCATTACGCACGTTTGGCGTAATGGAGCCGCCATTGAGAGGGTCCCACGTCGGGTTATTCATAGAGTAATTATCAATATTTATGCAGTTTTGTCAATGCTGTCATGTTTTCACTACGATTCTTCAGATACTTGAAATTATGGCTTTGGAAAGCCATGTATTACTCTTTGTCACACGACTCACTTAGAACATATGCTTCATGAACCAGTTCGAGACTCCCAAGATCAAGCTCACAGCGAGCCAACCAGAAAGTCCGCCGGTGATGGTGAGTGCCACCACGTTTGGGTCCATTTTCAGAGAAATTTCGTAGATGACGAACAGGAAGAATGCGTTCACACCGATCGTGGTGAAGAGCGTGAAGAGTAAGTGCAGTGGGAACGTGATAATGGAAAGGAGCGGACGCAAAAACATGTTCATGAGCGTCAGCAAACTTCCGATGATGATGTAAGCCGGGAAGCCTCCGAAGATAGTGAGAAATTGTGGAAGGAACATGTTCATGCCCCACAGTAGGAGCAAGTTCACGATGAGCTTTATGACGATTTTTGTTGCTGGCGAGAGTGATGATGAGCGTTCTTCCATGCGGTCAATTGTAGCACCGATGACAATCGTCGATGTCGTTTCTCGTTTTCTTCTTGGGGGACCAGGGAAGTTTAGGATGATCGTCTTGGTTTGTAGTCGCTTAGGAAATCGATTGCCACTTTTTTTAGAAAAAAGTGGCGAAAAAATCGTCGCTCTTGAAAATTTCCTGCACATCAATCGCTCGGTCACTAGAAAAGCGCAAACTCGGCCTACGGCCTCAAACATGCGCTTTTCTCAC
>JAKFXO010000035.1 GCA_021731345.1 Candidatus Peribacterales bacterium
ATTTTGTCATCATCCGTTTCTCCGAGTCCGTTTGGAACAAATGTAATTTTATTGTCAGGATCAAGGCCCTGAATCTTTGTGATCAAATCATTGTACGCCTGCGTCTGAGCAATAGCGTTGTGTGGACGAGTAGCTTCGTCGGTAATTTTGGCAATCTCACCGAGAGCAAAGGTGATCTTTTCCTTTGCAAGCTCAACTGCTGCAGCGTCAGGAGCATCTGCCTTACCCTTGATGCCATCTTCGATCTTCTTGAAGTCAGCATCTTCCGGCGTACTCATCTTCTGCACTTTCTTGAGTGTATCGATATCTGCGTTGCGCTTAGCTGCCTTCTCGCGGAGCTCAGTCCAATCAGCAACGTTTGAGCCGGCAACGAGGTGTCTGCTTCCCTGCAGCTCAGCAATGCGAGCTTCGATCTCTTTCTGATCCTTACTCGGATCCTTGAGATCCTTTTCGATCTGCTGCTCGAGCGTATCATGATCTTCCGGTTTTTCCGGAGCCATGAAGGCGAGGCGCTGCTCCTTGGTGGAGACCAGAGCGGCGAACAGATGAGTGTGGATGGACTTCTCCATAAAAAGAGAGGGAAAAAGTAGCTTCAGTTAAATGCTGAAGCGATGGAATTGAGAGCATTTTGATCTTCCTGCAGAGCGGCATTTTCCTTGTCCTGTAGCGCTTTTCTCTGAGTCGCACGGACTTTTCCGTCAATATCGGTCATGAATTTTGCAATCTCAATATCGAACTTTTTATACGCAACGGCGTAGCGCTGCATCCGAGATTCATGCTGCTCCGGAGTTTCGTTTTTATACGTCTCTTCCAGAAGCGGGATATTCGCAAGCATAAGATCGGTATCGATCTCACCCATGACCATGTCATACACCTCTTCGGCAAGGACACGATTATCGGCCGGAGCTGGTGTGTGGGTTTGGGTCATGACGATGATTATTTTTGTATGACTCAAGACATTGTACCAAATTTTGCACTTTTTTTCAATCACTCACACGTACGTCTAAAAGTACTCAAAGAGGCCGTTTGCGGAAAATTGGATTTTCGGCTATAATAGGATGATTAAAACACACACAAAATATGGTCAAAACAAATCTCGACACCGGCGCGGATAATCTGGTCGATAGGTCACCAGTGAGATTGGCGACGAATTCTGCGGCTGATCGTATTCATAAAGGCACACGTCACAAGCTTGATGCAGTTGTTCGTACAAGCGCGCCTGAGGCAGGCAAAGATAAACCGAAAGACGGTGGTGATAAGCCGAAGGATGCTGCAGAGAAGCCAAAAGATGGCGCTGAAAAACCGAAGGACAAGCCTGAAGAAAAAAAACCCGAACCAAAGCCAGAAGAGCCAACCGTAAAACATTTGGACGCAGCGAGCGGGGCAGCTCCATCAAAAAAATCATGGCTTTCATCACTAAAATCGTGGCTTCCGTCACTCTCGTTTCCAGCGCAGACTGGCATTGGCATTACGGGAGGACTCGGTGCACTTGCGGTTGGTGGAGCATATCCGTCGACACTTGCGAGCATTCCGCTCATCGGAAAGATTCCGTATCTGGTACAGGCGGCGCAGTGGCTCAATTCTGGAGTCAGTAGTCTCGTGTCCCCGCTCGGCCTTGGCACAGGCTCGCAAGCTATCAACACATTCATGGCAGGACTCCCTGCGGGAGTGGGTCTTGGTCTAACAGGTGCTGTCGCCATCCCGACTGCACTCTGGCTTGGAGGTCTGACGAACAGTCTTATCACTGGTGAAAAGTATGGCGGCTTCATCGGCAATATGACGGAAGCCACCAAGACGATCACCGAAGCTGCATTCTGGCCGTACAACATCGCGATGGGCGCACGCAACAAAGCTGGCGCATTTGCACAAGGCACGTATGACACGATCAAGAAACCATTTGTCGGTGCATGGAACGTTGCTAGCAACATTGCTCACGGCGCCTGGAATGCCACAACCGAAACAACGAGTGCCGCACTGAAGCCTACGAAGTGGGGTGTGGGTGGCGCATTCCTCGGAACCACGCTCGCACTCTCCACGGGTGCCGGTGCTGCGATTCCAATTTTGGCAGGCGCTGGATATGCGATCTCGAACTATCTGAAGAATACAGGCGCTATGAACGGAAACGCCGCTACCCACTCCGCAGGACATGGTCATTAATCTCTTCAATCTCTCCGGCTTGATCGGACGCGAACAGCGTCTGCTTGGCCGTACAGTCGGCGGAGATAACCGTCCGTTCCTTCAGAGAATTTCTTCTAATGCGCAGAAAGACTTGAGTCGAAGCTTGCAAGGAATCACAGATCCTGACGCAATTCGTGAAGAGAAACTGACGGATGACCGCGACAAGCTTCAGGCATTTATGAACCCGGACATCTTTACAGTGCAGGCTCAGCTCTCTGCCGGTGGCAAAGGCGGTAATAAGGAGAGACTCCTTTCTATGACGCCAACGAGGAGGCTGGAAGAATTCACGTCTTTTGTGAATACACAGGTTCCAGAAGCTGTTCGCGCTAAATATGAATTCTTATTTAATCCCCCGCTCGATGAGCAGGACATCTTTGACTACGAGCAGCAGTCACAAGAAGGACGTATTCGCATTCTCCTCACGGCACTCGCTTCACTGAATGGCACGCGTATTCCTCCAGGGCAAAACCCAACTGCTGACATGTTGGCGCTCGACATCTCGGCGGAAAAAAACAATGCAGCCGACTCACCGGGTTCTGTGTTCCGACTGTACGAACAGTGGCTGGATTCACGTCCAGACATCAGCGAGACAGATGCAACGACACCGGAAATTCTACTGAAGAGTGGTAGCGGCATCCCAGATAGGCTCCGCGGCGACCTCACCAATCTCATCGACCCTGCCGTGCAGCAGTCGATGCTCAAGGAAATGTACGCGCTCTACCGCAATCGTAAAACGGATGACAACCTCACGTTCGCACAAGCAAAAGTAGATCAGCTACAGCTGACTGGCAGCGTAGAGAAAAAGAAGCTTGAGCAGCAGTCGCGCGGACTCGTGGAAAACTTCCGCAATGCTGATCCCCGCTTGCAGCTCGCCATGGGCGTCGTTGGTGCCTATGCAGTCTGGAAGATTCTCAAAGCAAAGAATCCAATCGGACGCTGGGCGCTTGCTGGAGGCGTCGGTTACTTCGCGTATGACCGTTTCATCAACGGCAACGAAAATGCATTCAACGATATGGCTAAGCTTGGTCAAACTGTCGGGAAAACAGGTGGCAACCTTCTCAAGAATCTTGCACGTGAACTCGGCCTTCGAATTCCGCGAGATCAGAAAGATAGTCTCGAGCTCATGGCTCAGTTCATCACGGAGAACAATCTGAATATTCCAGGGCATGAAGCCATGACGGGAATGACAGCGCTGTCAGGCGTAAAACTTGGAACCATCGCCGCTGCCTTTACTCCTTATATGGATGGGGAGCAGCTTGGCGGAAACCTCATCATTGATGACGGCCAATCAGCAAACTCAGGAAAAAAGAACAAGCAGACAGACGTGTCAGGCAACATGCTCCATAAGTCACTCATGCTCCAAATGGGTGCCATGGGACTTTCTGGTCGCGAGAAAACTGCAACAATCAACTATCTGCAGAGCAACAACGCATCCGTCAGCAAAGCGCTCACGCATGCCATGTACATGCTTGCGATGGATGAAACACCAAATGCGAAACGTGCTCAGGAAATCGAAAATGCGCTCATCGACTACGGCTCATATGACAATCTTCCAGGAAACCTGAAGCGCCAATATATGGAGATCGCGTTCCAGGGAAAGCTTCTCGCCGAAGGTAAGTATAAAGATATGAACCTTGTCGATGTCATTGCAAACTTACAAGAGAAACAAAGAAGTAAGGTAGAGAAGAAAGATGATCCTGCAGTGGAGATTCCTGACCCAAAGACGCCTGCGCGCACGAATGAATTTGCATTGATCGAAAATACGTCCAACCTTCCGATCACAACAACGGTTCCAAACGACGTGCTTCAGGACAACGGACTTGCCGATAAAGACACGTCTGAGTTCCTACGAAACAGTCAAGCGTCTGGGATTCTTACGACTGATGCTGCTTTGGAAATCGCACGCAGATTCGACACAATTCGTCGTGACGCTCCAAAGCTGACTGAGGCTCTTCAGACGCTCGAGAAACTGAAGTACGCAATCTTGGTGCAGAGCACGAAGCAGGAAACCCCACTCTCAAAAGACGACATCATTCTCTTGGTTGGCCCAGATGACCTCGATGCGACAGCGATTTTGAATCGTGTCACAGGACTCATCAGCAGGTTTGCAATTTCACTCCCGGGTCGTGGATTTGGTTCCGTTGCCTCACTGGGCGATGTCCGTTCACTTATGAGCGAGCCGTGGTTCGGCTCTAGTCCGGTACAGAGTCAGGGTGAAGGGTTCAAGCGTCTCACAGACAGGATGAACGTGTACGACAAAAAAATGGCTGATATGAAGGATACTGGCGCCGTTGCGAAACAAATGGCTGGCGCACTGCCAAGCTCAATTGCATCACTTTTTGGTAATGAAGAAAATCTCGCCGGCTTCCTGAAAGGAGTTGTTGGAAACAGCAATTACCTGACTCGAGTGAACCATGCGGAGCAACACATGAGCCAGCGAATGGCCAATGCGCTTTCT
>JAKFXO010000138.1 GCA_021731345.1 Candidatus Peribacterales bacterium
GCATTGATCTCGTCAGTGCAGTAGCCGGAAGCCCGGGATGTCCGTCAGTATTTCTTCTCGGTGCTGCGGAGGGCATTGCTGAAGCGGCAGCAGATCATCTACGAAAAAATAATCCATCACTACACATCGCTGGAACATTTTCTGGTTCGCCACATCTCGATCAAGAAGCAGCAATTATTTCGATGATCAATGCATCAGGAGCGTCGATACTGTTTGTTGCGTACGGTGCACCGAAGCAAGATATGTGGATTCGAAGAAATCTTCCAAAGATGTCATCTGTTCACGTCGCCATGGGCGTTGGCGGTGCGTTTGATTTTCTCGCCGGCAAACGAAAAAGAGCGCCGCAGGCACTACGTTCTTTTGGCTTAGAATGGCTCTGGAGACTCATCCAAGAGCCGACACGTATCGGCAGAATCTTCACAGCGGTTGTTGTCTTTCCGTACCTCGTGCTTACTCAGTCACGGTCGGCTCAGTCGTGATTGGGTCAGCGTGCAATGACTCATAGGTAACGAGCGCCCACTTCTTCTCCTCTTCGTCGTAACCGAGTTTAACGAGATGATATTTTTCATCCGACGTTTTTACTTGGTACGCGTAGAAAGGCTTTTCGTTTTCACCACGTTTTTCTTTACGGAGAAAATCAATATCTCGGATACCGATATCATCGGTGAGTTTCGGTTCGACGACGGCAATGACCGTGACATCGGATGGCTCATCAAGAAGGAGCGCGCCTTTCAAATTGAGCGCTCCACGTCCAAGGAGTGCTGTCAGCGTTACGACCATGGCGGATAGTACGACCGCTATGACGACGGAGAGTTTGTAACCCGAGTGTGTGAGTCGTTCGATGTCCATTTCGAATCATTATACCCGAATCTCAGTCTTTTTTACAGGAAGAATGTGAACCATTTGATCATTCGCTGGATTGTTTTGTTGTATGTCTTTTGGCCTCCAGAAGCCATTTTCCCTAAGCTCATCGACGTGTACGCTAGCAGGTGATCTTCCCTCAATATTCCATGACATACACCCGCATCGCGTCCGCACTCTTCGCGGTCATAATTCCGTTTTCCGCTCTGGCTGCGGATATGTCGGCCTCCGACATCATCGGAGCCGTACTGACGGATAACCGACCTGAGACTCTTTTCCTCAGAGTGATGAAGAAGTCACAGGGGCGCACCATGGTGCTCAATGTCACCGGAGCTCGCGAAGGCGGTATGGAGGGCAAGATGTGGACGAAGACGTCCATGGTCTGGAGGACTGGTCAGGAGTGGATCAAGGTTGATGCGGAGATGCGCCTCAAGAACAACAAAGCCTACCTCATGCTCACGAGCGCTTCTGCCTCAGCCGGTTTGCCGGTCGTGGCAGAGTTCAGCGCTGCTGCAGGCCAGTGGTACGAGCTTGATCTCAGCGACCCTGCCGTGAAAACGTGGTTTATGAGCGGTGCTGATTCTTCTGCTCTTGCCTCACTCTTCTCGCTTGATCGCACAAAGTACCAAGGTGGTTATTCCAACAAATTTACCTTCACAGGTGACACGTCGGTTTTGGCATCTCTTCTCCGTGAGGCTCTCCCTCTCCTTGTGTCTCCAGATACATTGAACGGTGTGTACATGAAGGTGGATACCAACGGACAGGGTGCGTTCCAGTATGCGATCCTCAAAGGAGACACATTTGAAGCGCGCGTGCAGAGACAGCTTGGTGCGGTGTATGTGGAGACACCGAAAGGAAATATTAAACCTCTCCCACGCGGTGAAATTGCCAACCTTTTCTTCTCTGGAACGTCGGGTGCAACTGCAGAAAAACCGAAGGCAGCCGTAGCGTCATCGGTATCGTCATCTGTTTCTACAGTGAATCATGATGTCAGTAGCGAGATGCGTCTGCCGAGCACGAAAAATTCTGTCAAAGTCGGCGTCACCAAGCGCACGGCTGAACGTGCGATCATCGATCTTCTGGGTCCAAATGGCGTTAACGTGAAGCGCACTGTTCGACTTGCTGTGACTAAGGTGCAGTGGGATTCACTCTCCGCATTCCGCTTCGATTTCTCGAGGGACGGCGGGATCCTCCACACGTATCCAACTCCGACGAAGGCGGTCTTCACAACGAAAGATGCCTACACACCTCTTGATGTCATTTTCTTTGACGAAAAAGGTAGCTATATCTCATCCGCACGCATGCTGAAGTGTGAGAGCAGCGTCTGTCCGGAATACATGCCAGAACGCGCAGCAAAATTCGCTCTTCTCGTTGAAGAGGGTTTCATCATCAAGTACAAAGTTGGGAATCTTTGGAGACTGGATTTGAGTTGGTACAAATTGCCGCAGAATACTGAATTGTCGCCACAGGAGGTCGATCGCATGGCCAAGCGTAACGTTGTCCAGCGTCAGGCTATCAAGGCTAGTGATACTGTGCGCGCACAGGGTGAGAGTGGATATGAGTCACTCCGTACTCTTGCATCACTCGTTGCAGGCAGAGTCCGTTCCGCCGATATTGCAGTGCTCGCCGGTGTCCGAGCTGACGACAAAGTAGCCATGTCTCTGTACACACTGCTGTTTGATACCGTGAAGTCCAACCCAGGCATCACGTACGCATACATCGTTCGTCCGACCGACATCCAAAGTGCGTTTGCCTTGCTCGTTGATAATTTCACGTTCGCATCGAAAGAGACGCTTGATACCGACAAGAGTGGCATCTTGGAGTCTGACGAAGAGCCAGCCAGAGTGGGAACGCTCTACACGTATTCAGCTCTGAAACAGGCTCTCGTGAAGACGACGTTCGTTCATCTGGCAGACAATGGCGATGTCACCGTATTCGCTCCTGTACGCGATGATAACGGCAACGTCGTTGCACTGGTTGCGCTTATGCAACCTGCAAACGGCGCCAAGTAGCCGAGCGTTTTTGTCCATGCTACGATCCAACCATGAGCAACCTCATTCTCATTCGTCACGGCGAGTCTCAGTGGAATCTTGAAAACAGATTTACGGGATGGGTCGATGTGCCGCTGTCTCCGAAAGGGGAGCAGGAAGCAAAGGCAGCAGCTGAGCTCCTGAAGTCGTACACGTTCGACAAAGCCTTCACGTCCAAACTCAAGCGTGCGAACAACACGCTTGCCTTCATCTTGAAGGCCAGTAACCAGACTGGCATTCCGACTGAATACGATCAGGCGCTCAACGAGCGTCACTACGGTGCTTTGCAGGGGCTCAATAAAGAAGAAACAGCCAAGAAATTTGGCGCTGACCAGGTGCATATTTGGCGCCGCAGTTACGACGTGCCGCCTCCAGCCGACAAGACAGAGCTGAACCCTGAAGGTATCAGCGAAAGTCTGAAAGATACGGCTGCTCGCACGCTTCCGTATTGGGAAAAGAAAATTTTCCCAGAGATCAAAGCAGGCAAAAATATCATCGTTGCTGCGCACGGAAACAGCCTTCGTTCCATCGTCATGCATCTTGATGGACTTACGAAAGAGCAGGTGCTGGAACTCAATATTCCGACTGGTAAACCGCTTCTCTACGTCTTCGATAGCGCTGGAAAGGTGACAGAGCACCGTTATCTGTAAGCGAAACGGTCTTTGGAAGGATTGAGAAAAACCCTCTTTTTTGCTATAATAAGAGGATTTTGATCCTCTCTTTGATCCAGTCGTCGGCACTGCGTTTCCCACTGCGTCTGCCCGCTCTCCCCGCGGTCGTGCGTCGGGTGCTACCTGACCTTGCCGCAGTTCTAGCTCTCGCGTGGTTCGCGTATCTCGCATACATCCACTACGGTCACACACTTGCTGCCATGGATATCGGCGTGTACGGCAGCATTGCAGCACGTGCAGATGGTCTTGTGAAAGGCACACTCACGAGTGTTGAGAGCGAATATCCACCTCTCGCAACCGCGCTGTTCTGGATGGCGCAGAGCCTGAATCCAAATGGAGATTTTGCTGCACCGTGGCTTGTTGTCATCGTGGTCAGTTCGGTCTGTGCGTGGGCATACCTTCGTTGCCTGAGCCGCCTTGATGCTGCATTGTTTGCTTTCGTGCTTCCGGTATCCACCGTGCTTCTTGGTCATGACATGGTCTTTGCTCGGTTTGATATTTTCGTGTGCTTGCTCTTGATTCTCTGCGCGAGGGCGCATGCTCACCGTGCATATGCCGAAAGCGCTGCGTGGCTTTCTCTTGCGATTGCGCTAAAGATTGTCCCCGTTCTTGCGCTCCCGGTACTCATTGCTGCGACGCCTCGCCGTCAGTGGAAATGGCTCGTGCTTGGCATGGTGTGTGCCACATTTGTCGGTATTACTTTGTCTGTCGGTGTGCTCGGATTTGCCGGCATGATCGATAACATTCAGTACGTTCTTGGGTATCACTCCGGTCGACCAGTGCAGCTTGAAAGTTTGTGGTCAGGTCTTTCCATGCTCCATGCTCTCGCTCTTGGACGCGTCATTCACACGGGGTACCAAAACATGTCTGTCATCAACGTGGATGTAGCGCATCAAAGCATTCTGCTCGCGAAAGGACTTATCGTTGCAGGGCTTGGATGTCTGCTCTATCGGATGTGGAAAGTACGTGATTGTCGTGATTTCGGCGCACTTCTGACCGTGATCCTTCTCTGGGCATTGGCAGTTAGTCCTGTGCTATCCCCTCAGTATT
>JAKFXO010000102.1 GCA_021731345.1 Candidatus Peribacterales bacterium
CATCAGTGATGGAATGACGTTGCCATCCTCGGAGAATGTATCGCGCTCTCCATACACACCGACTGGTCGGACAATGAGAAGCGGAAAGCCGTACTGACGAGCGGCAGTCAGCCAAAATGTTTCGCAGAGCGCTTTGCCAAGAACATAGCCGTCGTTGCTTTCCTGTTGAGCGAGGCGAATGACATCGATCTTCGGTGGAACGTTCGCCGTCGAAAAGAATGTCACTGACGCGCTCTTGTACTCCTTGAGTGCGCGTGTCATCGCGAGCGTCATTTCCACGTTGCCCGCGAGCACATCAGCACAGTACTTACGATGAAAATCGACATTGCGACGATGAGACGCAAGATGAAACACATGGTTCATACCCGAGACGAGCCTCGTGCAGTACTCAGAGTCACGAAGGTCACCATCGATCCATTCAATCTCTGCCCTGCGCTTTGAGAGTGACCGGTAATTGGCCGCACGCACCGGTACGCGAACCAAGGCGCCCCGGTCGAGCAGCGCCTCAACGAGAACGCTTCCGATCATTCCAGTGCCGCCCGTCACGAGGACGTGTTTTCCTTTCCAATCGATCATGCGGTCAGAGTAGCGCGCTTCCTCTATTGCTGCAGCCCTATTTCCCGACATCTGGTACACTTTGGCCATGAAAAAAGACCCGGTGATTTGCGTCGTCGGCCTTGGTTACGTCGGTCTTCCGCTTGCCGCCGCGTTCGGCAGAAGCGGTTGGAAGACCTACGGTTTTGACATTAACCCTGAACGTATCAAGACGCTCAAGGCAGGAGAGGACTGGACACACGAGCTCACGACGAAAGATTTGCAAGCTACGGAGATCGAGTTTTCAGCCGATGCTTCGGTCATCGGTTTGGCCGATACGATCATCGTCGCTGTACCGACACCTGTCGATGACGCCAATAACCCTGACATGACGCCGGTGCACAAAGCGAGCGTCACTGTCGGCAAGAATATGAAAAAAGGAACAGTCGTCGTCTACGAATCCACAGTGTATCCGGGAGCAACGGAAGATGAGTGCATTCCGATTCTCGAAAAAGAATCCGGTTTGAAGTGCGGTACAGATTTCACGGTCGGCTACTCGCCGGAGCGCATCAACCCGGGAGACAAGGAACACACCGTCGATAAAATCATCAAAGTTGTTGCCGGGCAGGATGCTGCAACAACGGACAGGCTTGCAGAGGTCTACAGTAAAATTGTCACAGCAGGCGTCCACAAGGCTCCAAACATCAAAGTAGCGGAACTGGCGAAAGCGCTGGAAAACACACAGCGTGATATTAATATCGCGCTCATCAATGAAATTGCTCGTCTTTGTGACCGGTTGGAAATTCGCACGAAAGACGTACTTGATGCCGCAGGAACAAAATGGAATTTCCTCAAATTCTCACCAGGTCTCGTTGGCGGCCACTGCATCGGTGTTGATCCGTACTATTTGGTGCACAAAGCCAAGATGCTCGGTATGCACACGGAAGTGATTGCCGCCGGACGAAAGATGAATGACACGATGTCGACGTTCATCGAACGTCAGATCGCAAAAGCGATGGGTACACGAAAAATTTCACCAGTCGGCGCCAAGGTGCTTGTGCTCGGACTCACCTTTAAAGAGAACATCCCAGACACCCGAAACTCGAAAGTGCACGACGTCATCCGCAAACTGAAAGACCTCGGCTGTGATGTATACGGTCATGACTCAGAACTCACGAAAGCGCAGGTGGAAACCCTCGGTATCCCGTATGCATCACTTGATGATGGCCCGTTCGATACGATCGTTGCCGCTGTATCACACCGCGCATACCTCAAGCTGACGGAAAAAGACCTCCTGAAAGCACTGAAGAAAAACGCAGTCTTCTATGATCTACGTTCGATGTGGAAGCCAGCACCGTTTGAAAGTGCTGGAGTCGCATACCTTTCACTGTGACAACGCTAAAACAACGCTGGCCGATTCTTATCCTTGCCCTGGCATTGGCGCTCGTCGTTCTTCTGAATATCCGACCGTACGGATTCAACATCACGTCTATTTTCCACATGGATGAAGTGCTGCATGGTCAGACTCCGATGCCGCGTGGGTTCATCGTGCTCAAAGTCCCGAGCTATGACGGTGCGCAGTACTACCAAGTGGCACGCAACATGCCGAAGATCATGAACCCAGCGAAGTGGCATGAGCTTCGGGATATTTCGCCGGGTTCGTATGCGTATCAGCGCTTTCTGCTGCCACTTTCTGCATACATCCTTTCCCTCGGACAAGAAGCAGCGTTGCCGTATGTCTTCCTCTTCATCAACGTTCTTGCGCTTCTTTTGACGGCAGGAGAAATGCTGCACCGCAAGAAACATCCGCTGTACGTTTTCGCGCTGTGTCTCTCCCCCGCCGCAATGGTGGCGATGCACTTCACGCTCGCCGAGCCGCTCACCATCCTGCTCATCACTACATTCCTTCTGCGATACGCGGAAAAGAAAAAAGTTGAGTGGCTCGACATTCTTCTTCTGTCACTCGTTGTTCTCGCTCGTGAGGTAAATATTTTATTTATCGCATATCTCATTGGATTCTCGCTCCTCACAAAGAATTGGCGTGATGCCCTGAAGCTCCTGATTCCCGCTGCGGTCTTTGTCGGATGGCACTCGGTGATCTACGGAATCTTCGACAACATACCGTTCCTCATCAGTGCAGAAGCCAAAGTGCTGCCATTCTCTGAGCCACTCAAAAACCTGCTCGGCGTCTATGGCTACGACCGCATGTCACTGTCCTCCATCGCACTGTTCTTCGGCTTCGTGTTCCCGGGCATCATCTGGGTGTGTACCGATATGTGGAAGACGAGGAAGTTCGAAATCTTGTCTCTTGGTGCTCTCGCTTTCTTCGGCATCATGACGCTCATGCCCCACTACATCTGGGGGTCCATCACATCCATCGGCCGCGTCATTACACCTGTCTACCCGCTCTACATTCTGGCCATCGCATCGCGAGACACAAGGCTCACGCGTGTGCTGGCCTTGCTCATCCTTCTGATCGGACTCGGTGCAGCCGTTGGCCTCGCTTTCTCGGGTCATCCGTACCTCATCACACAGTAAAGGAGTGCCATGGTATGCTTCTTGCGGTCTTTTTGACGTCTATGCCTACATTGAGTGTCTTAGTCCCGGTCTACAACGAAGCACGCACCCTGAAACGCGTGATGGATGCGCTAACCTCGGCGCTGCCACACTCGCAGATTGTCTACATCGACGATGGCTCAAAGGATGATTCGCTCACGATCCTACGTTCATCAGCACGGCCACAGGATTTGGTGCTGACAAAAGAGAACGGCGGCAAAGGCTCCGCTATTCGGCTTGGCATCAAGGAAGCTACCGGTGATTTCATCGTCATTCAAGACGCTGACCTTGAGTATGATCCGACCGAAATCACCATGCTCCTCGCACGCGCGGAAAAAACGCCTGGCGTCATCGTCTTCGGTTCACGCTTTCTCCAGCCGAATCCAAATATCTATCCGTTGTATCTACTCGGCAACAAAACTCTCACAATGATCTCGAACATTTTGTTCGGCGGACACCTCACGGACTCCTATACCTGCTACAAACTTTTTCCTGCCGCTACTCTAAAGTCGTTACCGCTCACAGCCGACGGCTTTGAGCTCGAGGCAGAGCTCACAGCGCTACCACTACGAATGAAACACATCATCGTGGAAGAGCCGATCACCTATCATCCGCGCACCTTCAGCGAAGGAAAGAAGATCAATTGGAAAGATGCGGTCAAAGGCATCTTCACGATGTTACGGATCAGATTCCGATCACCTGCTCGTCCGTAAATCGGCATGAGAAGATAGTATAACGCCCGACTCGCACGGGCTCTTTGCAGGCACTCTGCATAAAGAGTGGCAGCGGTCTTTCTGTCACAACCGTCGTGACCCCAAAACGCTTCAGTAACGCGAGCTGATCAATGGAACCGGACTCGATAAGCATGCGAACACTTTGATCTGCGATGAAGTCAGGAAGTTTTTTCTCACAACCGACAGTCGTGAGATGGAGACGGCACATCGTTTTATTCCTCGCATATGCATTGCCTGCAAAAATACCAAACACGAGTGGATCACCTTCCACGGTATGTTCTGGCGGCAAGGGAAAGAGTGACTTCAGAAGCAGATATCTCTCAGCGAGTTCTTTATCCGGTGCGAATTCAAAATGTGCGTACTGCGTGAAGAGCGAATAGTGCTGCGTCAGAACAGGCACAAGATTACTGATATCGATAGGACCGAGAACAACCTCTGTGCGAGGACGCTGGGCTAATTCTTGCATGACGCCGCGCAGGTCCGAGTCACGGAATTCAACTGATCTCGCCAAGTTTCGCGGCTGCGTGATCTGAAGCATCTCCTGAAGCATGTGCTGTCCGGTAAACGTCAGCATAACGACAGCAAGGACAGTCACCGCTCGACGTGGCAGTACGCGATACGCCACCCACGCCACCGCCAGCCACAGCACAAACGACAGCGGATACCGGTAATAGAGGCCGAAGACAGCATCGCGTCCGTGAACCACGGACTGGTTGAGGACAACGAG
>JAKFXO010000019.1 GCA_021731345.1 Candidatus Peribacterales bacterium
ACCAGATGCAGTCTTGATGGCCCCTGTTGCAGTGAGTGATGCAGATGACATGGTTTTTACGACTGGTCTCCACAAAAACTGTGACTCGCTCAGTGCTGGGACGAATGTTCTACCGGTGACGTTACCTTGCTTGAATTCAACCAGCAGTGTGGGGACGATGTAGGTGGGGAATTCGCGATCTCCAAGAAGCAGGACAAACGACGGTGCGAGCGATGTGTACACAACATCAGTCTTCGTTCCCTTCGCATCTTTTGCGATTGGTAGTAAGCCACCGGCTTGCAGACTTGCGATGATGGCCGGCTTTGGAACCCACGGATACGCTGACTGGGACATGCGGTCCGGGCGCAGTAATGTGACCGTCATACTGAGAGCCTTACGAGAGAGCCTTCCGACCTGCACCTGAACAGCAGGAACTGACTGCGCATCAGTATCAAGGAGTGGAACACCATTGAAGATCATCGGCCAAATGACGTATGTCTTGAGCGGTCCTCCGGGCTCCGTAGAACGCTCTACAATTTTTGGTGTTCCATAGGAAACTGGATCAATGCCAAGTGACATCGAAAATTCTCGTGCGATGGCAATGGTTGCGTCATCACTGGCACGGCCTTCAGCAGATGGACTAAAGGAACCTGTACGCGTGACGGTGAGAGCCCGCTTTTCAATATCGAGAGCAATTTCCATGAGACGATCGGCCGTTCGCCAACGCTGTTGTAGTGGCAGAAGCTGAAGATCGCGCCAGCCGAGCGTGACGCCAAGTCGATCAAAAACACGCTGCACTTCAGACTCGTCGAGAGGCACTCCCTGGTCACGGAAAAGTGGCAACGCACCTGACGTCTGCGGAACCATGCCGTCTGGCAGGACGTAGGACGCTACGGGCAAAAAGGCGCCTGATGCTGATGACTTCTGAAACTTAGGCACAAAGCCACGCTGAACTTGGCCAAAAGCAACAGGCCCCATGAGCAATGGCTCTTCTTGTCCTCCTCCGACAAAAATCCCCTGCTCCGGTGTTTTTGGAGTATTGCGAGTCGAAAGGAAAAAAACGTTGGCTGCAGCGGACAAGAAAAACACAAAGAGACCGACGGACACTGCTGTCCGTCTGTAGAACGCGGCGCGGTCTTTGCTACTCAACTGAATCACGAGATCGGTAGGGAACGACGTAATCTTTTCGGCGCTGATAGAGTGTGATTTGCTCAGCAATCTGTCCGACGAGCCTATCTGCCTTGGGCATGAAACGGAGTTTAACCTCTGGGCCATGACCTTCCTTCAGCGCGAAACGAATAATGCCAAATTGAAAGAGATTCAGCCACTGCGTTTCTGCCACAACGTCACCAAGGTTTTCTAAGCTGATCGGTGTGATGGACTTACGGAAGAGCGACATTTGATCAACGATAATGAGCTTGTCTGTAGTAAGAAAAATGAAGTCATACTTCCAGTCGATGTAGGCTTCGATAAGTCCAAAGAACACGAAGATAAACCATCCTACGATGAAAACAGTCAAAGCAACGGGCCACGACAGAATGCCAATTTCAAAACCGTAGATACACACCGCAAACAAAAAAATCGTCACGAAAAATTCCCACGCAATGTGCCACAAAAAAGAGACGAGATGAGGATGTGCGGTGAAAATTTCCGCCTCGCCATGTGCAAGAAAATGTTCCTTGACCCGTCCTATGTTTGTTTCGAGTGCAAATATCTGCATGTCGAGCACTATACTATACTTCCATTATGCAACTCCGCCCTTTCACCTCTCTCGCAATACCTCTTTTCTTCGCTGGTAGCGCTGTCGCATTCGCTGCGACATTCACCGATGCGTCAGTATCACCGTATGGAAGCGCCATCACTGGTCTCGCCGATCGCGGCATCGTAGAAGGATATGCCGATGGCACATTCCGTCCGAATACGACCATCAACCGCGCAGAATTCTTAAAGATCCTGATGGAAGGACGTTTTCCAGGAAGGCAGGCAGATGATCTGCGTTGCTTTACGGATCTCGATGTGAAGACTCCTCAGTGGTATGCACGTACAACGTGTTCAGCTGCGGAACTTGGCATCGTGCAGGGATACGCAGATGGAACATTTAAACCGGATCGCACGGTGCAGCTTGATGAAGCACTGAAAATGGCTCTCCTTACCTATGGCATCAATCCGATGCGAACGGATGGTCCGTGGTACGAAGCGTTCATCACAGAAGCTCGTAACCGAGGCATTCTGCTAAATCTGCTCTCAGACCCAGCACACAAAATCACACGCGGAGAAATGGCGAAGATTACCTACACACTTGTCATCGACTACGAGAGCAGTCACCAGACTCCTGGCACGACGCCCGTCTGCGGTAATGGTGTGACGGAAGCCCCGGAACAGTGTGATGATGGCAACGTGCAGGATTCGGACGGCTGCAGCTCTATCTGCATTCTCGTCTCAGAACCTATTCGTAGAGCCATCCTCCAGATTGACCAGCAAACGAGCGGCACGCTTACAACTGTGGCTCAAGGCCAGAAGGGTGTGACGCTACTCAAGTTTGACGCGGTATCAGGTAGACAAGATTCTATGCTCACAACCGTTGTATTTGAGCCATCAGCTGGATCACTTCTCTATGGACAAAACTATAAACTCTTGATGGACCGTGATGGTGACGGACTCTTTGAGACAACTGCCCAGGCGAGCGGAAAAGTGGAAGCAGGGCGCCTTATTTTTGATGCGATGCTCGGTGGAGGCATCAATTTGCCAAAAGGGCTCACGGTTCCTTTTGTCGTGAAAGCTGACTTGGTGTCCGCACTCGGACCAGTAACCATCGGCATTCGGTTTGCGACAGGCTTGCCTGATTACATCGAGGCACAGGGCACAGCTGACTCTCTGGCACTGGAAGGAATAGAGACAGACGGAACGTGCACGACGGGCAACTGTTTCATCATCGTCAACACATCAGGCAGTACCGATATCTCGATTGCAGATCGCGGAAACCTCTTTATTACGGAGGACAGCATGCCTGTTCGCAGCCACATTCTTCTCGGCTCTACGACAAGCGATGCTCTTTTGCGACTCCGTCTCCGCGCGGAAGGTGAACGCATTGATCTTAAAAACATTCGCATCGATGGAGTGACATCGAGCGTTGATGCCCTCCTTCTCTATAGGCTCACTCCAGGACAAATTCTCAATACCGGAACAAGTACGCCATTTGCTCAGGCCAGTACGGGTCAGTGCACGACGCAGACATCGACTCGCGTCTGTGCCAACTTGCCACTCTCCACCTTCGTCATCGAACCTAACCAAGAGGCAGTCATCGCGATTGTTGCGCGCATGAAAAGCGACCAGCTTGGAGGCCAAAGCGGACAAAGTATGACGCTCACGGTCAGTAGTAATACAGGAACCCAAGACCGTGCGTTTGAAGCATATGGCATTGCATCAACGCAAAGCCTGAACCAAAACGATGGCAACGGCACTGCTGCGGGTGAAATTTTTGTCGGTGTCTCAACACCGATGTCTAACGCTCAAATTTTGGGCAAGACTAATGATACGGCGCTTGCAGGCATCGCGTGGATCATGAATGACGCAGTCCCAACCGAAAGCTTCATCCCTTCAGGATTCAATCAGATCGCGGCGTTCAAGTTTGCAGCCCTTCCTCACACCAACGGACAATTAGGCTACGACGAAGTTATCATCCAAACACTCACATTCCGTGTCACTGCGCAAAACGTACAAATTGATCCGCTCAGTTTTAAGCTGTCCGCCAAAAATAATCCTGAAGCGCAAATGTCCTGCACAGCCGGAGCCAGTACCGGAAACTTTGACGTGACATGCTCAGGCATCCAGAACGGCGCGATCCAGAGTCGCATCGGCCAAGGTGAAAATCTTACGTACAAACTGTCAGCCAACGTGACAAATGGTCAGATGGCGCAAGGTGCTTCCATCCTCAATGTGACATTGCCGATTCTTGGTACGCGAGCTCAAACGAACTCGGTGCAGTGGTCTGACCAAACCACCGTCTTCACGTGGGTCGATATCAGTGAAACGAGTGTTGCCTCTACGGTGTATCGCAATTAAAACCGGGGTATAGTCTCACCATGCACTTCGGACGCAGTCATCACTTGGCTCTTGAAATCGCAGTTTCAGCCGTGGGCGGTTTTGCGGCATCGTTCATGGCATTCGCCATTACGACGTATACGCAACATTCGGGATCACTCCAAGGACAGCTGCTTGCCGGAGACCCAACCAAGAACCGTGAATTCCCCACAACACTCAATACGATGCATGCTGCCATGGACGGTCAAAGCTCTGTCCTTGGTGCCATGGGAACGTACGGATTTTGGATCGCTGTAACAATTGGTGCAGTCATTGCAGGACTCATTATCTTCAAGCTTGCGAGGAGATATGTCTAAGTATCGGCGCTAAAGAGTCGAAGATCACAGGGGGTCAGACCCTTGACGGTGTGAATGTTTTTCTTTATAATGCCCTACTCGATTTGAAATTCTCAAAACCAATACCCCCACCCAAATA
>JAKFXO010000036.1 GCA_021731345.1 Candidatus Peribacterales bacterium
CCAGACGTTGCAGCCACCATGAGCGGCATGAACGTCATAGCCATACCGATAGGCACGATAACCACTGTCGGGAAAAGATCGATCCAATAATTTCCAGCGACAGGCAGACGTGTGAGCCATGCGATGCCGGCTGCAACAAGAAGCGGACCGATGATGAGGAAAGGTCTGCAACCGTATTTGGTCACTCCACGTGCCATGCGCTGAGAAAGGCTGCCAAGAATAATAGGGAATGGCAGGAAACTGAGGCCTGTCATCACCGGTGAGTACTCAAGAACACCCTGAATGTAAAGCGAGAGAAGAAAAAACATACCGAACGATCCTGCAGAGATCGGCGCACTCATAAGGTTGGCTCCGGTAATATTTCTGAGCTTAAAAATAGAGAGCGGAATGAGCGGATGCTTACAGACAGATTCATTCCATACGAATGCAGCGAGCATGAGAAGTGCAGCCGTGCCCGAAGACAGTGTCCACATACTCGTCCACCCCCACTCAGGAGCCTTACTGACGACGTAGACAAAGAGTACAAGACCGCCCGTTACAAGCGCTGCACCTGGAAGATCAAGGTCATGATGCTCAGACTCCTGCGGCTCATGCGGCAACAACTTTGCAATGGCGATTGAAACTGCAATGCCGATCGGAACATTGATGAAAAAATTCCATCGCCAGTTCAGATACTGTGTGAGCACACCTCCTAGAAGTAAACCTACGGCAGCCCCTCCGGTTGCAACCGTTGTCCAGTGTCCGAGCGCACGATTTCTCTCTTTTCCCTCTGCAAATGTGATGAGAACAACAGACAACGCTGCTGGGGACATCAGTGCTGCTGCCACTCCCTGTGCTGCTCTAAGAACGATCAACATGGTTGGCGATGTGGAAACACCAATGAGTAACGACAAAACGGTAAAGCTACCGAGCCCAACAAGTAGGACGCGTCGATGGCCAAAGATATCCGCTGCACGACCTCCAAGTAGTAGGAAGCCGCCAAATGTCAGTGCATAGGCTGTGACAACCCACTGCAGGGACGCGGCATCAAAGCCGAGTGACGCCTGAATGGCAGGAAGAGCGACATTGGTGATGCACACGTCGAGCACGACCATGAACTGCGCAACCGCAACTAAGCAAAAAAGGAACCACGGAGACTTTGTATGCATAAACGTCGAGTGGATTAGTGAAGAACTAAACAATTTTACTGATGAAATAGAGGAAAACAAGCTGCTTCATGAATAATGACGTGCTGAGTGTTTCTAAAATTGCTGCAATTGATCGATGTACCCTAAAGTCAGGATGTGCCCCAGACTCTCATCATCGTGCTTGGTGCCGGTCTTGAGCACCGACACTTGTCCGATCCTCCGAGGATGTGGATTGGTCACCAGACCCGTCTGAGAGCTGAGGCGGCTGCAATGCTGTGGAAGAAGCATCCACAAGCACTCATCATCTGCAGCGGAGGTAGATCAGCTCCACAGCCCCCTTCTGAAGCAGAGGCGATGGAAGATTTCATCACACATGCTGCGTGGAATATCCCACACGAATGCATCATCACCGAAAATGAGTCGATCGAAACCGCAGAAAACGTACGGAATGTTGTATCAATCGTACGAACCAAAGAAATTTCACCAAGCACTGTGATTCTTGTCGCCGGTAGACGACATATTCGTCGTGCTGGCCAATACTTCAAGGCATACGGCATCCACGTGCAAGAACAGACTGCATGTCACGTACTTGGTATAAGCCCCGAAAAGGTGACGCTGCGAGATCAAATGCATGAAATCATCCTAAGCCTTCTGCAAATCATCGATACAAAAGGATGCATACCAACTTGGATCAAGCGTCGCGGGAAAAAAGTATGATGGTAAGATGCATCCAATGGAAAAACGTCCGACAACTGTCGTGGTGAACGATCTCATGCAGACTGATTGCAGGTATATCCTTACCGAACCCGAAGGCAAAAACTTTGATCCTCTCTTTCAACCTGAACTGACACCGAAAGAAATGCTTACTCTTGGGATATTTGGAGGGAAATACATGACTGACTGCACGGAAGAATTTCCAAGTGACTGGTTTACGCATGCAAAACTATGCCACAAGATGCATGACGCAAAGCTCAACTGCTTCAGCATAAATGCGAGTCAGCCACTTTCGGTCTGGAGACAAAAAGGATGGATTCATCCAGCCGACCCGCGTGGTTGGTTCCAATGGTACTGCCGCTACTTCATGGGGCGCAGAATGCCGGAAGAAGATGCGAGGCAAATCAAACGTTGGCGAGCGATACAGAGGCATATCGCACAAATTAGAAAAGGATGCCATCCTGGAGACTTGAGTTGCAGGCGAAGGCAACGCCAAGCCGTGCTGCACTGGGCATACGATTCACGAAAAATCTAAGACTATTTTATTTTATAGATAACAAGAAGCGTCGACTTCAAACGCTCAATAGAAAAAACAGGGTCTTTGAGCTCGCGATATGCACGCGCTTCCGTATATCTAGTAAAGAACATGACATAGTGAGACTCCTTCGAGCATTCAAACACAAAATCATCTCTCCACGGATACCACGTCACAAGTACGCCAGCCGTTGGCACACAGATAACCGGATTTGGCTCAGCATTTTTCATGAGCCAGTCCATCCCCTGCTTGTAACTCGAACCCCAATACTCAATTTGGAAGGATTCATCCAGATTGCTGTGATACGCGAGCTGTAAAAGTTCGCTGCGATAGGAACCTTCAAACGGATGGAGCGATACAACTTGGGTCACGAGCGAAAAAAATACAAGTCCGATGAAAACTTTTCCCGATAATGGGTTTTTTGACTTCCGCTTAAGAAGAAGGAGTAGCTGCTGCAACCCAATGGCGGATATGACCGCTACCGCAGGCAGAATAAAATAGAACTGGCGCATGCCATCGTATCGAACGAGGCCCGGCTTTGTGCTGTACAGCAGCGGAAATACGACCCACAGGAAAATAAGTAGATACTCCGTTTTCATCTGGTCACGCCTGAGTCCGCGCACGATGGCGATGAGCCCCGCAAAGAACGCTACAAACATCAGAAGTGGCATGCCGACCGCAAACTCAAACGGAACATAGTAGAACGGCAACTCTTTTCCGCCATATTCCGTGCCAAAAAATAGCACTTTGCCCGGCCAAAAGTCTTCTTCGAGAAAAAAGTCGACGGATTTCGGAATGAGAGAGAGGTCACCCCATGCACTTGGCCAAAACAGATACAGACCGAGGATGCATGTGATGATAGCAAGAAAAAACGTAGGAATTTGTCGTCGCAAAACGACCGAAGCGGATGATGAACGAATAGCTTTGTAGAGCCAAAAAAAGTATGTGATGCCAAAAACAGGGGCCATCAGAAGCGCGTTGATCTTGACTGCAACTGAGAGGCCAAACAAAAACGCTGATATCATCAGTAGAGATCGCGAATTCTTTCGAAGAGCTAAGATAAAAACCGCGGCAGTCAGTGTGATCGCGACCATCAGAGGGATATCTTTGGGATTGTAATGAGCATGCGCGATGAATTGCGGAAATAACACCAAGAAACATGCTGCAAGAAAGCCCGTTTTCTTTCCGCCAATCATCTGACCCGAGACATACGTAAAACCGACGACAAAAGCGGAGACGATAAGAGTCAGAATATGGTTCGCTTCAACAAATGTGAGCCATCCGCGTGAATACAAAAACTCAGAAAGTACAAAATTGAGATAAAAATACAGCGGTCCATAATGAATACCATTACCAGGCATCAGCTCAAGTAAGCGCCTATCCCCCGTTTGCCAAAAGAATGAAAAAATCTTACCCCAGTTACGGTGCAGTGGCTCATCCCAGCTCACGCCGTAAGCAGAAATTTGTGTGAGCTGCAGACAAAAATAGACAACTGCAAAAAGAACAGGCCAAGCCCACACGCTACGTGATGAAACTATATGGCCGATGATCGCCTTGATGCGCTGCACTCTCATGCATGCTATCACAGGATCATGAGCGACTAGTCCGGTTTACTGCTGCGGATGCTTCAATCCTGTTTTCGTTTCAGGCCGCTTCTGTTTCTTGAGGAGTGACTCGCACAACTGGCGGTACGCAGGGTCTGCATCTTGCGGACATCCACCGATACGAAGCTGCTTACGCAGTGTCTCGCGCTGAATCATATCCAGATCTTCAAAGATGAGAGGGCGAGCGGGCTTCTCGGTACTTGTCATCGTCTCGACAGGTGCACATGGCACTAATGCCTTGGCAGCTGGATGAGTCTCTTCTTCCAGGGTAACAGCCGACTGATTCATACGATTCATTCTTTGCTGAATACGAAATGAACGAAGGTCAAAGAGTTCATGGTACGTACTCTTGGTCTCCGGAAGCGTGTCTGACGCCGCTGATACCGTGAGTACGCCAACCAATACCGTAGGTACGGCGATAGCGACAAGCATGAAAGCGAACATCGAATCCTGCGGGTGGTGTTTCATAGAATTGATATGGGTATAACAAATATATTATAC
>JAKFXO010000127.1 GCA_021731345.1 Candidatus Peribacterales bacterium
CAGGTCCGTATAGATGAACAGGAAGAATCGCCTTTGTTTTTTTCGTGATCGCCGCTTCGATTTTTGTTGTATCGATCAAAGCATCATCTTCATTGCAATCCACGAGCACTGGAGTCGCGCCGATGAGTGAAATTGCTTCCGCCGATGCGAAGAAAGAGTTTGTCACCGTGATCACTTCGTCACCTCGGCCGATGCCGTGCGCCATGAGGATGAGTTCGATGGCTGATGTTCCATTGCCGACTGCGATGCAGTGCTTTGCTCCGCAATACTCTCCGAATGCTTTCTCAAATTTCTCGACTGCTGGGCCGAGTGCGAACGCGCAGCTGTTGATGACGTCCTGGATAGCGGGATCGATCTCCTTTTTAATGGAACGGTACTGCGCTTTGAGGTCTAAGAAGGGGAC
The DNA here is from genome assembly GCA_021731345.1 of Candidatus Peribacterales bacterium. Lineage (GTDB taxonomy): Bacteria > Patescibacteriota > Gracilibacteria > Peribacterales > Peribacteraceae > JAGORY01. The sequence continues at coordinate 404 of JAKFXO010000127.1, forward strand.
TGGCATGGACTCAAGCATAACAGGAGACCAATTCCCCTGTAAGATAGGGGCATGAACCGTGAAACAGTCATGAAAGGCTCTCTGACGGCTTTGAGTCCGATGACCGAGGCAGATCAGACCAAATTTTGTGTCTGGTTGCAGAGCGACGAGCTTCGCTCCCTTATTGATGATCCGCGTGTTCCAGGCATTGAGGATCAAATGAATTGGTTCAAGCGCGTGCAGCAGCCTGATCGTAAGTTCTTTTCGCTCATCACTGTGCCGGATGGAAAACTCGTCGGAAACTGTGGGTTTGTCGATATCGATACCGCTACAAAAGAGGCGACTCTTCGCATTACCATTGGCAATCCAGATTACCTTGGCAAAGGACTTGGTTCTGAGGCGGTGTCACTTCTCGTGCATTACGGTTTTGAATCGATGAGCTTGCAGCGCATCCTCCTAAAAGTACTGAGCACGAACACGCGCGCCATTCGTACGTACGAAAAAGCCGGATTTGTACCGGAGTCTGAGGAAACCAAGGAAGGTAAGGCAATTGTGACCATGAGTCTTTTGAAAACAGCACGTCCATGAGCATCGTTGCAATTCCGTACACCGGCACATTTGAAAAAAAGTGGGATGCCTTCGTGCAGACTGCACGTAATGGTACGATTTTTCACACACGAAAGTTTCTTTCTTACCATCCGGCTGGACGTTTTACGGATGCATCACTTCTCTTGATGGATGGTGAGAATATCGTCGGACTTTTGTCCGCTGCGGCGAAAGACGACAACGGAAAGAAGATGCTCGTCGCACATCCGGGGGCTTCGTACGGAGGACTTGTTGTCGATTCTGCTGCGTCGGTAGAGGACACGGGCGCGATGATGGATGCCGTGCTGGAGTACGCAAAAAAAGAGAAATTCGCAGGTGTGTCTTTGCTCCGCTTGGCTCCTGCAAGCCTTCAAACGATGTACTCGGAGGATCAGCTGTACTGGGCGTTTCAGAAAGGATTTTCGATGACGCGCTGTGAAATGGACGGTGCGATCGATGTGTCACGTCTCACCGAGAAGGACATCATGGAATCTCTCACCGGCAAGTGCCGCAACATGGTTCGTCAGGCTGAGCGCGCAGGCATCACGGTCAAACTTTCAGAGGACTTCAAAACTTTTTGGCCAATTTTGGAGGGCGTTCTCAAGGGGCGTCATGGCACGAAGCCGACACACACGTACGAAGAGATCCAGAAGCTTCACGATCTTCTTCCGCAAGGCTTCCGTCTGCTCGCTGCATACGAAGGTACGCAGATGGTTGGCGGTATCGTCCTTATCACGATCAATTCCGGTGCGCTCTACACGCTCTACATGGCGCAGGAGTATGCCTCGCAACAGAAACATCCGATGCATGCGCTCCTCACGGAGGCCATCCGACTAGCGATCAAAGAGAAGAGGCGTGTGCTGCACCTCGGAGTCTCTACGGAGGATGGCGGCAAGAAGATCAATGAAGGACTTTTCTTCTTCAAAGAGAGTTTCGGCTGTAGACCTGTCCGCCGTGAAAGCTGGGAAATTATTTTCTAACTCTATGACTGACAAAATTCCATGTTCGGTTCTTGTCCTGACGCGTAACAGCGCCGGCACACTCGAGCGGTGCCTCAAGCCGCTCTCTCATTTTGCAGAAATCGTCGTGCATGATGCGAATAGTGAAGACAACACGGTCGAGATCGCAAAGCGTTTCGGTGCCAAGGTATTCAAGCAGTACGACACCGAGGAAAAAAGCGTGCGCGTGAAAGATTTCACTGAAATTCGCTTGAAGCAGCGCGCGGCCGCAACCTATGACTGGGTCTTCTACATCGATTCTGATGAGGAATTGAGTCCCGGCGCCGCAGCCGAGATCGGACGAGTGCTCCAAACCGCCGCACCGAAGACGATCATCAAAATTCCGCGTGTTCCGGTCATCGATGGCATTCCTCGTACTCACGGACATCTGACGCCGGACGTCATGCCACGCATTCACAATAAGACGAGTGGTGCGACACTTCGCAAAGGAAAGACTGTGCATGAAAAATATGAGTACGATTCGTCGTTTACCGAAGTCTCGATCAAAAATCCGCTCTACGTACCACTGCCGACAGTCGCAGATTTGCGTTCGAAGGATGACAGATACCTCACGCTTGAGGTTGAGCGTCTGAATCGTGATGGATACACGTGGAATCAGTACGTTCGTTGGATGCTGTTTCGGGAGCCGCTCATTATGGCTGTGCTCATGCTTCGTATTCTTCTGAAGTCGCCGCAATTTTTCCGTAAAGATTCCATTCCGTTCGCCCATCACTGGAGATACGTCAGATACCACGCCCGACTTTTCCGGGCGATGACTGGTCTCATGATCAAGAAAACCTTTGGCTAGAAGCCCGTTTTTACGGCTTTCTTCTGCTCGAGGGATTCATTGGCAAGTTCTAGGATACGCACCATCTTGAGGCCGTCTTCACCAGAGACGATTGGCTTTTCTTTGCCGCGGATGCACTCAAGGAAGTGCTTTGCTTCGGTTGCGAGTGCCTCTTTCATCGGCAGCGCAGGGATCAGAACATCACCGCTGCGGTACTTTGGGAAGAACGGGTCGGGCTTTGACGTATCGTGCTCGATGCCTTTGTCATACAGACGGATTTTCTCGCTTGGTTCTAGGTCATCGTAGGTGATCATTGCCTTTCGTCCCGCAATGACGGTCTTTCGGATCTTCACCGGAGAGAGCCAGCTTGCATGAATGTGCGCCGCAAAGCCGTTCTTGAATGACAAATGCAGATGGCCGTCCTCGATGTGCGTGCCGTAGTGTGCACTGCCGATAGCCAGAACCTCCGTGACGTCCGCGAGGTCGGCGATGGCGGCGAGAATGGTGAGATCGTGAATGGCGAGGTCCCAGAGCACGTTCGTGTCCTTCTGGATAAGGCCTAGGTTGATGCGTGCGGAGTCAAAGTAGAGGAGGTCGCCGAATTTCTTTTCATGTGACATCGTTGCGATGGCCTGCACTGCTGGCGTGTAGGCGAACGTGTGATCCACGAGGAGTTGCTTGCCCTGTTTCTTTGCGAGAGCGACGAGCTCTTCTGCTTCTTTCGACGTTCCAGTCATCGGCTTTTCTACGAGGACGTGCTTGCCCGCTTCTAGTGCGGCCTTTGCGAGAGGGAAGTGGGACGACGTCGGGGTGGCGATGACGACTGCGTCCAAGGATTTGTCACCGAACATATCTGTGACGTTCTTTGTGAAGCGCGTTGCGGGATACTGACGCGAAAATTTCGTGACGCGTTCTACGTTCAAGTCACAACCCCACGCGAGCGTGCAGCCTTCCTGCGCTGCAAAATTACGCAGCCAGTTGGGTCCCCAGTAGCCTAGTCCGACGATACCGACTGATACAGGTTTCATGTTTGGATCATACGGCAGGTTCACTCCTTCGTCACCCGCTTGATAGTGTCTTCCATGATGCCTTTCAGTGTTTCCGTCGAAAACAGACTATGAGCCTTTTGGTAGCTCGCAGCCGAGATGCGGTTACGTTCGGCAGTCGAGAGAAAGCGCTTGAATCCTTCCGCGTATTCTTCCGGCGTGGAGCAGAGGAGCACTTCTTTGTCTTTCTCAAACGGATATCCACCGGTCTTTGTCGTCATCGTTGGGATAGAGCGACAGAGTGGTTCAAAAACTTTCTGCTGCATGCCTTGTCCTGTGATCCACGGTGAGAGTGCGATATCCATTCGTGACAGAAAGACGCTGATGTCCGGTACGAAGCCGACCGAGATCACGTCTTCTGCCAAATATTTTTCAAATTCTTTCGGGAATTTACGACCCGTGATGTGGAAACGGTACTTACCCGGCATTGCTTTGCGCACGAGTGGGATGACGTCCCTGAGCACAAATTCCACGATGACGCGGTTATGACCCATATTGTAGTTGGATGTCAGATAGACGACGTCTAAGACCTCTTTGT
>JAKFXO010000024.1 GCA_021731345.1 Candidatus Peribacterales bacterium
CTCAACATTAAGCTTTCGAAGGCCAAACTTGAGGCACTTGCGAGTGATCTCATTGTCCGCACGGTGAAGCCATGCGAAATGGCTCTCAAAGACGCTGGTGTCAGTAAGTCTGATATCAATGAAGTTGTGCTCGTTGGAGGTATGACGCGCATGCCAGCTGTTCAGGCGAAGGTAAAAGAACTCTTTGGAAAAGAGCCACACAAAGGAGTGAACCCAGACGAAGTTGTTGCCATTGGCGCCGCCATTCAGGCAGGCCAAATCGGAGGCGACATCAATCGTGATATTACGATTGTCGACGTCATCCCACTGTCTGTTGGCATCGAAACACTTGGAGGCGTTGCTACAAAAGTCATCGAAAGAAATACGCGCATCCCAACGAGCAAATCTCAGGTGTTTTCCACGGCAGCAGACAATCAGACGTCTGTAGAAATCAACGTCGTACAAGGCGAGCGCGAAATGGCATCAGATAACAAATCACTCGGCCGCTTCATTTTGGACGGCATTCTTGCAGCTCCTCGTGGACTCCCGCAGATTGAAGTGACTTTCGACATTGATACTAACGGTATTCTGCATGTGAAAGCCAAGGATAAGGGTACTGGTAAAGAGCAGCACATCACCATTCAGGGTTCTACTGGCTTAAGCAAAGAAGAAGTAGAGCGCATGAAGAAGGATGCGGAGGTCAACGCAGAAGCAGACAAGAAGAAGCGCGAACTTATTGATATTCGCAATACAGCCGACTCACTAGCCTTCAATCTTGAGAAGCAGATGCGTGAGTACGATAAGCAACTGCCCGATGACCTCAAAAAGAAAGTAAATGAAAAGATGAACACTGTTCGCGATGTTCTCAAGAAAGAAGGTGCTACTGCCGAAGAAATCAAGACGGCAACCGATGAACTCGCGAAAGAAGCACAGGAAATGGGTAAGCTCGTCTACGAAGCTGCGCAGAAGAAAGAAAAAGAAGCAGCTGGCGGAGAAAAAAAAGATGACGTCAAAGATGCTGAAGTCGTCGATGACAAGAAATAGTCAAAGGCTACGCCATCTTTGGCTCAGACTCCTCTGATTGCTCGAAAATCTCTGTCACGATATGGACAAGCCCATCTCTGATACTTTGAATGGTTCCATGAATAGGGAGCATGAACTGCCTGTCGGACACTACGCTTGAAATCTCATGAGGAGAACGATTAAGCTTTCCACTCACACGGGCGGAAGTCGCGGAAGTATCAGGGAGCGCTCGACCCCTGACGGAGAATTTTGCGGGAAATTCATTACTGTAAATCATGCCTTCGAAACTTTCGCCTGCTACTAGTTCGTTAACTTGTACTTGAATACCTTTCACGCATCGCAAAGAGGCTACAGGTACTCCTACAAACTCACTCGCGTGAATGACGCACTTATCCTGCGGTTCTCTCTGTGCGATCGGAACAACATTTGGCGTGCCTCTCATACTTATGATGGTATGATGAAATAAACGACAATTAAGTCTAGTGACTGATAATCCATTTGTCAAGACTCCTCCTAGAGAGAGACTCCAATGAACTGGGCGAGTTCAGCAAGTCTATTGCTGTAACCCCACTCATTGTCATACCAACCGAAGACCTTCAGGAGATTATCTCCAATGACTTGCGTGAGCTCAGCATCGATGATGCAGCTACGAGAATCACCAACGAAATCTTTCTGAACGAGTGGGCGAGTTTCTACACCCAGAATGCCTTTCATCGGGCCATTTGCGGCTTTGGTGAGAGCTGCGTTTACCTCTTCAGCTGTGACTTTTTTCTTAGTCACAACGGTGAGGTCCGTAATGCTTCCGGTCGGAGTCGGAACGCGAAGTGAGATACCGTGAAGCTTGCCCTTCAGTTCTGGAATAACTTCACCAATGGCTTTAGCCGCTCCAGTGCTTGAAGGAACAATGTTGAGTGCGGCGGCACGAGCACGGCGCAAATCCTTATGAGGAAGATCGAGAAGATTTTGATCGTTCGTGTAGCTATGAATGGTGTTCATCAGTCCGTGCTCGATGCCAAAGGCCTCGTGAATCACGAGTGTCATCGGCGCCAAGCAGTTCGTTGTGCAGGATGCATTACTAATGACATGCATTGTCTTTGGGTCGTATTTCTTTTCATTCACGCCGATGCAAAATGTTCCATCGGCTTTATCTTTGCATGGTGCTGAGATAATCACTTTCTTAGCACCAGCAGCAAGGTGCATGGCTGCATCCTCACGCTTCGTAAAAAATCCTGTGCACTCAAGAACAACATCAACTTTGAGCTCTTTGTGTGGAAGCGTCTTCGGATCCTTCATCGCCGTCAGCTTGGCTTTCCCATGAGCTGTAATAAGTATATCACCCTCAAGAGCAACTTTGCCCTTAAACGTTCCATATGTGGAATCGAACTCAAAGAGATGAGCGAGAGTTGCAGGTTCGGTGAGATCATTGATGAGAACGACATTCATGTCTGGGTGCTTCTCAAGAATGATGCGAAGAACCTGACGTCCGATACGGCCGAAGCCGTTGATGGCGATATTCATGTTTGGGAGAAAGAATGTATTAGAACCATTATACCATATTTTTTACGCTATTTCAGCTTTGCGTACGTCTTCTGCATGAGGAGGGTATCTTGCTCCAGAAGAGGGGATTCACACACAACAGTACCCTCAACCTTTCGCTTCTTGAGAACTTTCAAAAAGTCCTGCCATCTCGCATCGCTCTCTAGGAGTGGCAGATGATGCTTTTCGCCTTTAGGACCATACGCGATGCCAGAAAAGTGCATGTGAACGTGCTTGAGTGATGCTTTGCCAAGATACTTTTCATACATGTCGATCATCTCGTCCCACTCTTTTGTCGTATTGATAAGACCGTTTGTGCGAGCGTGCATGTTAGCCGGGTCAACAACTGGATAAATATCAAATTCTTTGCTGATTCTCAGAACTTCTTCGAGCGTTCCAAACTGCGTTGGTTTACCCATAGTTTCCAAGCCTAAGTTCACACTCGGAAACATTTTGAACTTGAAACTCATGATGTCATCCACTGCCCTACGAACGTTGTCGTAGACCTTGTCAGGGGGCAGACCCAAATTAAACGCAGCATGAACGCAAACAGATCGAACGCCAGCAATTTCAGACATCCGAAGCGCATCCAAAATTCGCTTTTTGCTAGCGGCAAGAGTTGCAGGATCTGGTGAGTTGAGATTGATGTAATACGGGGCATGCACCGTCAGTGTCATGCCAAGTTTTTTTGCTGTCGCATTGATCTCAAGCATTCGGTCTTCATTTGGCGGCACGCGCTGAACCCACTCTAGTTCCATGGCGGTAATACCAAGAGACGCGGCGTGTTTCAGTCCTTCTACGGTTCCTCCGGGTTTCGGAGTAGAGAAGGGGACACCCGCTACGGCAAAATGCAGCATGACGTCAGTGTACCAAAAATCATGGCATACTGTTTGCGTGCCTATTCCACGAGACATCACTAGTCGGATGCTTGCAACTCCCCACGGAGAAGCAGCGTACAAAGTAACCGAGAAGCTGATGGACGCTGGGTACGAAGCGTGGTGGGTGGGTGGAGCGGTACGCGACATGGTGTGTGGCAAGATTCCGCATGAAATCGATATGGCATCTTCGGCGCTACCTGAAGATGTTATGAAGCTTTTCCCGAAGAATGACTCATACGGAGCACCGCTTGGCACGATCGTGGTATCGCTTTCAGGCCACTCGTTCGAAATTACGACGTATCGTGAAGATGACTCAGCATCAGACGGTCGTCATCCCGAATCAGTAAAATTTGGAAGCAGAGAAAAAGATGCGGTTCGCCGCGATGCAACGGTCAACGCGATGTACTGGAATCCTGTCACACTTGAACTCTACGACCCATGTGGCGGTGAAAAGGACGTCAAAGAATGTTTAGTTCGCTTCATTGGCGATCCAGATACACGCATCAAGCATGATGCACTGCGTATCCTTCGTATGATTCGCCTTCGTGCGATTCTTCAAGGGCAATATCACCCAGATACGTACGCCGCACTGAAGCACAACGCAAAGCTTGTAGCAGGACTTTCAGGCATTCGAGTTCTTCAGGAGTTGGAGAAAATCTTGCAAGCTGATAAGCCCTCAATTGCGCTTGAAGACTGGCTAGAGACAGGCGTTCTAAAAATCTTATTTCCAGAACTGGAAGCATGCAAAGGAGTCGCTCAGCCGCGTCAGTATCACCACGAAGGTGATGTATGGGATCATCTCAAGCTCTGCGCAGATTCC
>JAKFXO010000002.1 GCA_021731345.1 Candidatus Peribacterales bacterium
TGCATTTGCTGCAGAACGTGAATTCTCGCGTTTTCATCAAATATTCCCACATACCGTCTTTACGATGGACCCACAAGAAAGCTATTTCAAGCCACTTGCGTAGGAAACAAGACTCTGTACAATGCGTCTATGGTGGGTTCCCCCCTTTCCCACGGCCTTTCCCTTTTTCGGGACAAGGCGTGCTTTTGCGTTTCCCACTCCTAATATATGTGCGGAATTCTTGCGGTCTCCGGCTACCGAGATGTGATTCAGGATCTGTATGACGGACTCATCGTCCTGCAGCACCGCGGACAGGATGCCGCCGGCATCGTGACGTATGACAATCAGTTTCACCTCAAGAAATCGACAGGCATGGTGAGCGAAGTCTTTCATGCATCATCACTTCAGAGACTGAAGGGTCCGATGGGCATCGGCCATGTGCGTTACCCAACCGCCGGTTGTAGCAGTGAGTTTGAAGCGCAGCCGTTCTTCGTCAACTCTCCGTTCGGCATGGCACTCGCCCACAACGGTAACCTGACGAATGCCGCTCAGCTCGCGAAAGAGATCAAGGAGCAGGACTATCGCCACCTCAATACGAGCTCGGATTCCGAAGTTCTCCTCAACGTCTTCTCGCTCGCTCTCCGCAAGCAGAGGCCAAAAAACGTGAATCCGGAGCACATATTCCGCGCGGTCAAAAATGTCATGCGTCGCTGCAAAGGTGCGTACTCGGTCGTATCACTCATCGGCGGTCATGGCATCGTCGGCTTCCGTGATCCTCATGGCATCCGCCCCCTGCAAATTGGACGGAAGAGGTTTGGTATGAAATACGAATACATGATCGCGTCCGAGAACACTGTCTTCAAAGCGATGGATTACGAATTCATGCGTGACGTTGCTCCGGGTGAATGTGTCTTCATTGATAAACAGAACCGTCTCCATTCTCGCGTCGTCAAAAAAGGCGAGCTCAACCCATGCGTGTTTGAGTGGGTGTACCTCGCAGCTCCGGACTCCACGATCGACGGCGTCAACGTTTATAAGGCTCGCGTTCGTATGGGTGAAGCACTCGCAAAGCAGATCAAGGCTGCAGGCATCCACATTGACTCCGTTATTCCTATTCCGGATACCGGTCGTCCATCTGCTGCGGGTCTCGCAGACAAGCTCAAAGTTCGTTACCGCGAAGGCTTTGTGAAAAACCGTTACATCGGTCGGACGTTCATCATGCCGGGTCAAGAAGTCAGAAAGCGCAGCCTGAACTTCAAACTTCACCCTATCGAGCTTGAGTTCAAGGGAAACTGCGTCCTGCTTGTGGATGACTCGATTGTCCGCGGCAACACCAGTCGTAAGATCGTGGAGATGGCTCGTAAAGCCGGAGCCAAGAAGGTCTACTTCGCATCCGCGTCGCCTCCAATCATCGGACCAGATCCATACGGTATTGATCTTCCGACAACGACTGAGCTCATCGCGTCAGATCACACGATCCCTGAGATCAAGAAAATGATCGGCTGCGATGGCCTTTTCTACAACACGATCGCCGATATGCGTAGCGCCATCCAAGTCGGTAATCCAAAAATCCACCGCTTCTCAGACGGCTGTTTTACGGGCAAATACCCGACACCGGAAGTGACTCCGAAGATGCTTCGTGACCTTGGATGCGGTAGAAACGAAACGCGTGAAACATTCTCCCGAGACGATAACGGCAACAACCCCGATCAGACGAAGATGATGGCACTCGTATAATATGAAAATTCTGCTCGTCACAAATTCGGCTCGCGGTGAAGCAATTGCAGATGCGTTTCTGCGCAGTCCACAGAAGCCGGAGATGATTGTGTGTTCGACAGTGAAGAGTCCTGGCTTTGCGAAGCTCGCAACGGAGCTTCATGTCATGGACATCATGAGTCTCGCAAAAATCGTGGACATCGGTAAAGCGGCAAAGTGCGATTTTGCGTTCGTCGCGCCAGATGATCCAATCGGTGCAGGTCTTGCAGATCGTCTGGAAGCTGCCGGAATCCCCTGTATCGCTCCTAAGCGTAACCTCGCCAGAATTGAGTCTAGTAAAAGTTTTGCTCGTGAACTGATGAAGAAACACGGCATTAACTACAATCCCCGCTTCCGAACGTTCACGCTGTCATCCGTCGATCAGCGTCACCAAATCGAACTCGATGTTCGAGCGTACCTTGAGCACGAACTTCATGGTCACTACGTCGTGAAATACGACGCACTCAAAGGCGGTAAAGGAGTAAAAGTTTCTGGTGAACATCTCATGACGATCGATAGTGGTGCTAAGTACGCGATGGAATGTTTGCAGCAGTGCGGCACCGTTGTCCTTGAGGAAAAACTGATCGGCGTTGAGTTCAGCCTCATGTCATTTGTTTCCGGTACCAGCGTTGTAGATATGCCAGCCGTACAAGACCACAAACGAGCAGGTAACGGTGACATGGGCTCGAATACAGGCGGAATGGGAACGTATAGTGATGTGACGCACGGACTCCCCTTCCTTGAGCCTTCGGACGTCAAAGAAGCTTCAGAGATCAATAAGAAAGTTGCCGCCGCCATCGAGGAAGAATGCGGTGAGTCCTACAAAGGAATCCTGTACGGCGGTTTCATCGCAACGGCCGAAGGCGTGAAAGTCATTGAGTACAACGCACGCTTCGGTGACCCTGAAGCTCTTAATGTGCTACCACTTCTTGAAAGTGATTTCGTCGCTCTCTGCCAAGCAATTATTGCGGGAAACCTGACACCTGAGCATGTGAAATTTTCGCAAAAAGCGACCGTATGTAAATACATCATCCCAAAAAGTTACCCTGATGATAAAAAAGAAGTCGGCCAGAAAGTCATGATCCCGGAAGAGTTCCCAGAAAACTGCAAAGTCTACTACGGCGATGTGCATCTTGATGACACTGGAAACGTGCTGCTCGGTGGCTCTCGTGCCATTGGTATCGTCGGTATCGGCAAGTCTGTATCGGAAGCTGAGCAGATTGCTCAGGGAGTCTGCGAGAAAATGGCAGGCCCTGTGCGTTTCCGGTCTGATATCGGTACGGTGGATTCCATTCAAAAGCGCGTCGATCTCATGCACAAGCTGAGGGCGAAGTACTAGGTTTTGCTTTTTCGGTTTTAGACATTCTTGAGAAGCTCATCCTCTTCCCACTTCTTCATAGCTTCCACGATGTCATCAAGCTTTCCGAGCATGATGGCTGGAATGTTGCTGAAATTGATGTTGGCACGGTGATCCGTGATGCGATCCTGCGGGAAGTTGTACGTTCGGACTTTTTCAGATCTGTCACCGGTTCCTACTTGTCCCGCGCGCAAATCAGTGCGTTCTTTGGCCAGCCTTTCTTGTTCGGCAGCGTAGAGGCGGCTTCGTAGAAGCGACATGGCAAGTACGCGGTTCTTCTGTTGTGAGCGCTCGGTCTGACAGGCCACGACCACGCCCGACGGGAGGTGTGTGATGCGTACGGCGCTGTCCGTCTTGTTGACGTGCTGACCTCCAGCTCCACCAGATCGATATGTATCGATCTTGAGGTCTTGCTGTCTGACTTCGATATCCACTTCCTCAGCCTCAGGAAGAATGGCAATCGTCGTCGTTGACGTATGAACGCGCCCCTTGGACTCGGTTGCCGGAATGCGCTGCACACGGTGCACACCGGATTCAAACTTCAGCTCTCCGTAAACGCCAGCCCCCTCAATACGAGCAGATGCTTCTTTGACACCTCCCGCATCCGCCTCAGATACGTCCATCAGTTCAGCTTTCCATCCGCGAGTCTCTGCATAGCGCAAATACATCTTGAGCTGTTCCGCAGCAAACAATGCAGCCTCCTCGCCTCCGGCACCAGCGCGAACTTCTAGGATAACGCTCTTTTCGTCGTCAGGGTTTCTGGGAATGAGGAGTCTTTTCATCTTTTCCATAAGAAGTGGCATCTGAAGCTTGGCCTTCTCGGCTTCTTCCTTGGCCATGGCAGCAAGCTCAGCATCACCTGCAAATGCATTCTCATCTTTGATGGCCTGCTCAAGAGCAAGGTACTGATCATACAAAGCCTTGAGTGGCTCCAGCTGCTTGATGCGGCGCGCAATACGCGTTACTTCCTTTTGATCACCGTATATGGAGGGGTCCTCCATTTTTTTACGAATGGTGCCAAGTTCTTCGACCTGTGCTTTGACCTTATCGATCATGCGGGGATTGTAGCGGATGGAACGCGAAAAACGGAGGCATGCACTGGCACGCCTCCGAAAGGCTTACGGTACTACTTAGACCT
>JAKFXO010000103.1 GCA_021731345.1 Candidatus Peribacterales bacterium
GCACTCAACGGAGATGATAAGATACGAAAATTCCTGCAAGATCGTCCGGCAGCCGCCATCCCCGGCATTGGCCGTCAGCGCGGCACCAAGACTGATGCACTAGGCTGGGTGACAGCGTGGGACGTGGCCACCGCTAAAGCTTCTGAGATCATTCGAATCTGCGGCAGGCCGGGAATAGAGATGCAGCGCGAACTTTTGGGCGAACGTGTCTATGCAGTGGCAGAAGATATTCTGCCGCCAAAATCCATCTCGCGTTGCCGCACGTTCAAGGCAACGAATGATCCGAAGATGCTCAAGGCCCACATGCTCAAACATCTCGAATACTGCATGCTCAAAATGCGCCGATGGAACTTTGGTACCACAGAACTCTCAGTCTGGATTCGAACACCGGATTTTGCATACCGTAGTGCACACCGGCGGATGGATCGTGTCTGTAGCACCGTCGAACAACTCCTCGAACCTGCTCTCTCCGCACTGGGAAGCCTCACCTGGCACGGCAGCAGATGGAACCAAGTCGGACTCGCACTCGCTGGATTTAAACCTGCAGACGCACAGCAACAGTCACTCTTTGAAGACCCACAGAAAGCACTGGCAGGCGAACGCCTACAAGAAGCGATGGATGGACTACACAGCAAATACGGCCGCGATAGCCTGACAAGAGCGGCGGCGCTCTCCGTTTCCTCGGGCGTTCACAAAGACCTCGGCCTTCCGATCGGAGACGTACGCTAAAGCTGCTTGAGACGCTCTTCGACTTTCTGAAGTTTGCCCTCGGCCTCGGCAAGTTTTCCTTTTTCAGAATCAACCAGCTCTTTCGGTGCGCGATCAACGAAATTTTTGTTCTGCAGCTTTCCTCCAAGAACCTGCACGTACTTCGAAAGTTCGGCCTGCTCTTTTTCCAGGCTCGCTTTCAGTTTTGCCGGATCAAAAAGACCTTCGAGCGAGAGATGGAGCTCAATATCCGCGAGGAAAGCGCTGGCTGCGTTCTCGTGCTTCGTCGGTTTGGCATCAATCGTGAGATTTTCCACGTTTCCCATACGCATGATGTGCTCACGCTGCGACTCGAGGAGTGCAGCGTGCTTTTTACTGTGAATAATCACCGTGATTTTCTTGGCTGGCTCAACGCTCTGGTCAGTACGGAGCTTGCGCACCGTAGTGATGACATCGATAAGCATCTGGAACTCAGCAAAAGCCTTTGGATCTTTGCGCTCGGCCTTGGCTTTTGGCCAGGAATTGGCAATAAGCATGCCATCGTTCACCGGTTTCACCTGAGACCACAGTTCTTCGGTGATAAACGGACAATATGGATGCAGAAGTGTGAGCAAACGACGAAGAACATGAACAAGAACAGCATGATTTGCGTTGCCCTTGGAAAGTTCCAAGTACCAATCGCAGAACGTATCCCACGTAAAGCTATAAAGCTTCTCGCCAGTCTCACTTAAAGCGTAGGTCTCCAAGCCTTTCGTAGTATCTTCGATGAGAATTTCTAACGCATGAAGAATTGCACGATCCGCGAGAGAAAGTTTTTCAGCATCTGGCAATGTTGAGATGGATTTGGGATCAATACCCGCCTGTTCACACTGCATAAGGACGAAACGCGACGCGTTCCAGAGCTTGTTACTGAAGTTTCGGTACCCTGCGATTTTGTCTTCGTAGAGCCGTGAATCAGCTCCAGGACTCTGACCAACAATCATCGAGAGACGAAGTGCGTCTGCTCCGTACTTCGCGATCATGTCGAGTGGGTCGATCATCGTCGACGGATCGGATTTACTCATTTTTTTACCATCTCGCGTACGGATGAGACCGTGAAGGTACACCGTTTTGAACGGAATTTGTCCGGTTGCGTACGTGGTCATGAGAATCATGCGCGCAACCCAGAAGAAAAGAATGTCGTATCCCGTTTCCATCACAGAGGTCGGATGGAAAGTCTGGAAATCAGGACTATTTTTAAGAATATCCTCAAGGCTGAGGTTCTTATCTGCTGCAAGCTTGGTATCAACGAGCGTTGACCATGTCCACATCGCTGAACTAAACCACGTATCAAGCGTATCGGAGTCTTGCTCGAAGCCCGCACCGGGAGATTCGGCGCTCACGACTGCCTCATTTCCTTTATACCAAACTGGAATTCGGTGACCCCACCAAATTTGACGAGAAATACACCAGTCACGGAGGTTATCGATCCAATGGAAATACGTTTTGCCGAATCGATCCGGAATAATTTCAATATCACCGTGATGCACGACCGAATGCATGATCTGCTTGAGACTCATTTTCTCTACTTTCTTCGCTCCCTTCGGTTTCCAGTCGACAACTTCTTTATTGACATCGATAAACCACTGAAGCTTAATTTGCGGCTCAATAGAGCCACCGCCGCGCTGTGAAACTGCTTTGTTATGCACGTAATTCTCATCACTTTTTACCAGTAATCCCTTGGATTTCAGTTTTTCGACAATGAGCGGCCTCGCTTCTTCAATTTTCATGCCCTTAAATTCTCCGGCGATGTCGAGCAGTCGTCCGTCGAAGCCAATGACCTGCTCTTTTTCGAGTCCGTGACGCTCGGCGATGTCGAAGTCGATCTTGTCGTGCCACGGCGTGATGGTCATGACACCAGTACCGAATTCCATATCGATGGAATCGTCTTTGATGACTGTCGCTCGCACTGGACCGTTGATCCATTCAGCATCAAACGTCTCACCGTGCTTGAATTTCGAGTAACGTTTATCGTTCGGGTGCATGACGACGTACTTATCACCGAATTTTGTCTCGGGACGAGCGGTTGCGATCTGAAACGGGCCGTACTTGAACGTAAAGAACGCACCTTTCTCCTCTTTGTATTCCATTTCGTCATCTGACACCGTGGTTTGGAGCTTGGGGTCCCAGTTCACAATGCGATGCCCGCGATAAATGAGTCCATCCGCATACATTTTCTTGAAAACCTCATTCACGCAACGGTTGAGCGATGGCTCAAACGTGTAGCGCTCACGACTCCAGTCACAGCTCGAACCCATTTTGCGCACCTGTCCTCTGATGGTGTTCTTGCTGCCCTCCACAAACTCGGCAATCTTCGCGATGAGTTTCTCACGACCAAGTTCTTTGCGCGGATCTTTCATGCCACCGTCTTTCAGCTGCTTGATGACAACGTTCTCTGTGGCAATGGCAGCATGGTCAGTACCCGGCACCCACAGCGTCTTCTTTCCTTGCATACGCGCGAAGCGGATGAAGATGTCCTCAAGTGCGAGCATCACAGCATGGCCAAGGTGAAGCTGCCCCGTCGCATTTGGCGGCGGCATACTCACGGTGAAAGACTCCCCTTTCGGATCACAGGATTCAGGCTTGAAGGCACCGCTCTTCTCCCACACATCATAGATGCGGTCTTCTACTGCCTTTGGATCGTACGCCTTATCGAGCATGTCGGAAGTGTACCGGAGCGACGCCTACGCGGCACCTACAATTCATGACACCAAAGTCAACGTACGCCGAAGTGCCGATCCAGCGATTTGAGCGCAGAGAGAAGAGCTAAAGATGATGACGATGATGGCAGAAAATTCGTCACTTTTTTCGTTGTCGTACGTCACAGAGTAGTACAATAGTCATGATGAAACATTCGCAATGGTCGGCACGGGAGCAGCGACTCATCCGTAAAGGTGACGTGTCGCAGCTCGGTCGTGACATTCGCGACTTTCACCTTCGTAAAGATGACCCGCTCGCACTGGCAGGCGCACCTATCATGGCCGGCGCTGCTGCCATCGCAAAATTTCCCAACGCACTCGTAGGTCTTTTGAGCTCTGAAGAAGCCACGCCTCTTGAGGAAGGCGGCCTCGCCTATACCACTCGAGATATTCGTTCAGCGACACATAACTTGCTGGCAACTGGAAAAAATATTCTGACTCTTCATCCCATCCGGGCTCTCGGGAGTGCCGTAAAAACAACCTTTGATGCCTTCGACGTTGTCACGGTCGATCCCCTCCTTGATATCGGCAACGGCATATTCGGGCATCAGTACAAGAAAACACGCTCCAGCATGTCGCAGGTACTTGCGGCATAAGCAGAGCGCAAGAAATAGTGTCACTCCATCCAAAGGGATGGCGCGCGCAGGAGTGGGGGTCTGCTGGCGGGAGTCTGCGCGCACGCGTTTTCTTTGGTCCTTTCTTTGTC
>JAKFXO010000069.1 GCA_021731345.1 Candidatus Peribacterales bacterium
GAGGCACGCGTTTTCTTTTGGGTCAGATGTTTGATCCAGCTCCGTTTTGTCATCCACGCCATCACGATCCGTATCCGTCGACAGCGGGTTTGTGCCACGTGCGAGCTCTTCTGCGTTTGTGAGGCCGTCTCCATCGGGATCTTCCACCGTTGTTGGAGTTGCGACACTTTGTGAAAGTCCAGTAGCAACTTCCCATTCGTCAGGGAGCTTGTTGCTGTTCGTATCAACCTGATATTTGGACTCAAGAGGGAAAGGATCAGATGGATCGACAACTCCGTCTCCATCGGTGTCTTGATTATTCGGATCAGTTTTTTCTGATGCTTCGATGCCGTTTACCCAACCGTCACTATCAGCGTCGTACGTCATGTCATCCGTAGGATCGAGAGGATTTCTCTTGCCTGAGATTTCGGATCCATCTGATTCGCCACCGGCATCCGTGTCCGCATTGAAAGGATCAGTCTCACCACCATCCATGGCATTCGTGCCATTTGCATCTTCGATAGCATCTGTGAGTCCGTCGCCGTCTGTGTCCATAGTCGAAGAAAGAGCAGAAGCATGCGGAATAACTGCTGTCACAACAAACGTTGCTAGGAGTGCCGGCAAGATTCTCATGTAGTGCATTACAGTTGTTTGTTTCCGCGGATGAAATCAGCGCCGCTCATTGGTGTTCCTCCAGGCGGTTGGATTCGCAGAACGGAGAGCATGGTTCCATTCGAGCACGGCACCGTCAATGATCCGGCTTCGTGTTGTAAGGAAGTCTCAAGGATTTTGTTGCCGCGTATGGATACTCCGGGCCACGGCAAAAGTGCGCGCACCATGCGATCAATTGTGTCAGCCGTCATCGTATCCGTGTCAGCAATGCCTGCAGATTTTTCGAGCTTGCCGCAGAAGGTCGCCTGCGTAGCGTCTTGTGGAACTTCTTTCAGTGGAGCTTTCAGTGTGTTCAGGAGAAGTTCTGCTCCAAGAATTTTCAACGTGTCATGCAGTGTTGCCGATGTTTCACGTGCGCCGAGCGTGACTGATGCACGAGAGAGAATTGGTCCGGCATCGAGTTCTTTGACCATTCGTTGCACGGTCACGCCTGATTCTTCGAGGTTCTGTAAAACGGCATGCTGCAGCGGAGAAGCGCCACGCAGTAGCGGAAGTAGTGACGCATGGACGTTCACGGCAGCTTTTGTTGGCCACTGCAGAACGTCATCCGAAAGAATTTGTCCGTACGACACGACGACGAGGAAATCTGGACGAGGAAATTTTTTGGACATCTCTGCAAAAGCGGCATTCATTTTTTCGGGCTGCAACACCGTGAGGCCGAGTGTTTCAGCTTCAGTTTTCACCGGCGGGGGAGTGAGTGTCATTTTGCGTCCAGCTGGCCTATCTGGCTGTGTGATGACAGCGAGCACTTCAAACGACGCATCTGCGGCGAGTGCCTGCAGAGACGGAACGGAGAATTGTGACGTGCCGAGGAAGATGATCGTATGTTTCTTCATCGGTACCTAGTGTAGCACTCGCGGTTTTTCCTGGGGTGCGTACAATAGAGGTATGAAAGGTCACAGAACCGTCCAGCTCTCCGGCATCATCAGAACTATCGTTGCACGCTTTATTGTCGAGCTTCCTCCGGACATCGCGATGGGTGTCAGTATCAACGAAGTGAAGCTGAGTCCCGATCTGCAGTACGCCGACGTGTATGTCTCCGCCATTAAGGGTTTGCCTGAGGCTATTGAGTATCTCAAGACGAAGAAAGGCGCTATCCGCAAAGGCATTGCGACAGAGATCAACGCACATACGGTTCCTGTGATGCGTTTTCATGCTGACGACCGTGGGGAGAAGGCAGACAAGCTCGATCGTCTCATTGAGTCACTGTAAGAAATCTTCACGAAATAGTATCGCGTCACAAACCTACGTTCACAGGAAGGGGAACAGTCTTGAGAGTGTCTTCGGCGTGTCTATACTCCGTCCCTTATGATCGAACGGAATCTCATCCAGCAGGCAGTCGACACCTTTGCCAAAGCAAAGCGCCTACGCTGCGTCTGTCACAGAAATCCGGATGGCGATGCCATCGGTTCGATCACTGCGATGGCGCAGCTTTTGGAGCTGAATTTCCCGAATGCCACGGTGGAACTTTTCTGCGTTGATCCTGCACCGCCGACATTCGGTTTCTTGCCACTCGCGCATCGCATCAAGCAAGAACTAAAGCCGGAGGAGGGCGATGTCTTTATCTACCTTGATTCTGCGGAGCCAAAGCTCACGGAGTATCACGAAACGTTACCTCAGATTTTCGGCGGAACGTGGCCGTCAGTGTGTATTGATCATCATCCGACGAACTCGCGCTTTGCAACGGTGAACATCATTGTTCCCGAGGCATCATCGACATGTGAAATTCTCGTCGATATTGCAGATACTCTGGGCTGGAGCCTGAATCCTGATATTGCCACATGCTTACTGACAGGCGTGTACACGGACACAGGCGGCCTTGTGCACAGTAACACCACGTCACGCGTGTATCGCACTGTGGCGCGGCTCCTGAAGGCCGGTGCGCGTCAGCAGATGATCGTGCAGCAGGTGTTTCGGTCAGCCAAGATTTCCACACTTCGTCTGTGGGGTCGTGTTCTTGAAAAAATTTCTATCACGCCTGAAGGCGGTGCTATTTCGGCACTCACGGAAGGGGATTTCCGTGCAACAGGCGCTGACTATTCCGAGCTCACAGGTGCCATCGACTACGTCAACGCTGTGCCGGGCATGAAGTTCTCGCTCGTACTCGCCGAGCGCGCGGGAAAAGTGAAAGGATCGCTCAGGACTCTGCGTGACGATGTGGATGTGTCTAAGATGGCTGGTGCGTTTCAGGGCGGCGGACACAAGAAAGCGGCCGGATTCGCGGTGAGCGGCAAGCTGGTTCCGGAAGTTCGCTGGAAGGTCCAGCAAGATCAGGCGAATTAGTTATCGTGCTTTTCCTGCGCGCGAGCTTTTTCCTCAGCCTTTTTCTTCATCACTTCTTCCGGCTTCGTGGTGATGATGGTGTGTTCCGTCGGACTTGCGACGACCTGAATAGCGACGTGCGTGTTTCCGGCAAACAGAAGTCCCTGACCGACTCCGGAGTTGAGGAGCAGATACTTCTCACCTTCGGTGAGATAGAACAGCTTCGCGAGGTTATCGACCGATGCCGCTGATTGTTTCAGGAGTAGCTGAAGCGATGTGTTGGAGATGATCGGTTTTCCGTACGGCGAGTTGATGAAGTCGTCGATATCCTGCGTGATGGTCGTGACGCCGAGGTAGTACTTACGAGCGCGCTTGATGAGACCGTAGAGGAAGAGTGCGGAGTCTTCGTACTGCATGAGGTTCCACGCCTCATCGATGATGAGCAGGCGCTTACGCATATCCGAACGGACGCGGTTCCACAGATACGTGAGCACGACGTAGATAGCGATCGGGCGGAGAACGTCTTCAAGGTCGCGAATCTGGAACACCACCATTTCCTTATCAAGCTCGATGTTCGTCGGTCTATCGAAGAGTCCGGAGAAGCTACCCGTTGTGTACTTCATGAGTGTCTGCGCCATGGATTCACCACCTTGGCTCGTCATGAGCACATCGATGAGGTCATGGAGCGTTGGAGGTTCCATTTTTCCTGGATCCGCAGTCTGCAGCGTAATGCCCTTGAGCGCGTATGTATCTAGGATCGCTTTATCCATGATTCCTTCCTCAGCAGGCGTGATGTTACCGAGCATGAGCTTGAAGAGTCCGTGAAGACTGATGACAGCAGAGCGAAGCACTTCGCCGACTTCGGCGTCGTCACCGCGTACGGCGAGCGGCAAATCAAACGGGTTGATGCGATGCGAAGACTGGAGAGAGATTGGGATCATCGCTCCACCCACGGTGCGACAGAGATCGACATATTCGTTTTCCGGATCAATGACGAATGCCTGCACGCCCTGAATGAGCGAACGTAGAATTTCTAGTTTCACGACGTACGACTTACCAGCACCGGAGGTAGCAAACACGTTAGCGTTTGCGTTCGGGAGGTCGAAGCGGTCGAAGATGATGAGCGAGTCGTTGTGACGGTTGATGCCGTACAGAATGCCGTGGTCGTCTGTGAGGTCGCTGGAGCTAAATGGAAAGCTTGTCGCCAGTGCCTGCGTGTTCA
>JAKFXO010000001.1 GCA_021731345.1 Candidatus Peribacterales bacterium
GTAGTCCCCTCTCTTCGTAGAGAGTCCGAATCTCCTCTGCATGACGAAGGTCCGCAATCAGGTACCCGAGTGACGGCACCGTACCGAGGCTGATGAGCTTTTCGATGTACTTGAGAACCGTGCCCACCGTCATGCCGCACTGTGACGCGATGAACGCCAAGTCTTTTCGGTCCTGCAAAAGCTGACGTGTGCGCTCCACGCGCTCATGCAGAGTGAGTGTGGAACGACGCGGCTCTTCCGTACGCTCCGTTTGGGGGGCGACTTGGAAGACCGCACGCGGTTTATATTTCTTGGCTCTGTCTGCGAGTGAGTCATAGAACGATGTCACAAGACCATCCGCGCGAATGGACCCCGGGCTCCAACGCTCGATGAGTAGTCCACTCCCCGACCGCACACGGCTGAGTGCCACGTACGCTTGCCCTGGCTCCCAGAGCTGATGCAGGTCGACGATCATACGGTCCAGCGTTGCACCCTGCGCTTTATGAATCGTCGTTGCGTACGCGAGTGACACCGGAAAGTTCCACGCTGCCATCACTTCATTGCCATCACCATCGAGCGACGAAAACTTATATTTCTCGACCTCGATGTCTTCACCAGTAAAAAGTCTCACATGCAGTGCTTCTTCCGAGACCTGCAGCACATGGCCAAGGCTACCGTTCACAAATTTCCCCTCACCCGAGACATCGTTTCTCCGCATCATGATGAGCGCGCCGACTTTCAGAAGAAGCGTATCCGGAATCGGTAAGTTGCGACGCGCACTATCAAAATATTTTTCATCACCGATGTACCGCGTCGCTATAGCGCACTCTTTTTCTGGTAGTGCCTGCAGTCGTAGCCAGTTGTATTGGTCTGCCTTCGCGCGGTGCGGGTAAAGCCGTGTTGCGTCCTCGGTTTCATTGTTCGTATTCACACGACGGTTCAAAAATTCATGGACACGATCATTCACCACTCCGTCACGGATGAAGTTCAGGACTTCTAAAAACTCAATGTCCTGCGTACGCATGACAGTACTGAGAAGTGCTGGCTCAAAGTCACTCTGTTCCCACGTCCGGTGCAGGAAGCCCCAGTCTTTCATCTGGTTACCGGGTGTCACTGGTGGCAGCTGCGCAAAATCCCCAACGACGATGACACGTAGTCCGCCCCACGGGTCACTGCTCTCACGCGCTCGTGCAGCCACAGCTTCAGCGGCCATAAGTGTGGTACCAGAAAGCATCGATACTTCGTCGATGATCACGCAGCTCGCACGTTGCAGACGATTCCTGACCTTGCGACTCCGTAACGCCATCTCGACTGCCTTCTCTGGCCCACCTTCCATGATGCCAAGACCGAAGAAACTGTGAAACGTCCTCCCTCCGACGATCACCGCCGCAGCGCCAGTGCTTGCCACAATAGGAAAGTCATCCGATCCTTTGCCACGAAGATACTGATCCAAAAGAAAGCTTTTGCCGGTACCGGCCGCACCAGTCAGAAACACATTTCCCTGACGCTGCAGCACATCTAAGGCCTGCGTTTGGCAGGATGTGAGACTTGCTGAAGAACGAAAGGGGGTCATGCGGGGATGGTAGCACTCCAAAAAAATAATGTGAGCTGATCTTCAAAGAAAGGAATACACTTCCTGTATGCACCTCGCCAAAGCTTCAACGGTCATCATCGGGACAACGCTGACACTTCTGTTTTCCAGTGGAACGGCGCTCGCAAAAGCCAAGCCAGTCGTACCGAAACCTACGTGCACCATCAAAGGCAACATCTCATCTCCAAATAAAGAAAAAATCTACCACCTTCCCGGCTGCGCGAGTTACAAAGCAACGGTCATCACCACCTCAGCTGGCGAAAGAATGTTCTGCACAGAAAAAGAGGCGCGCGATGCAGGATGGAGAAAGGCTCTCAACTGCCCAAAGTAAACCAATTAGTTGATTTCTAAACCATTTCACGCTAGGATCAGATGTTCACCATTTTTCCGGTGTCTTCCCCCTTCTTTTGTATGTCCAACATGATCGAGAGTCTGCAGTGGCGTTACGCTACCAAGAAATTTGACCCAACCAAGAAGCTCTCCGCAGAACAGCTCCAAGAGCTCATGGACGCCGTACAACTCTCTGCATCGTCCTTTGGGCTACAGGCGTACCGCGTTGCTGTCGTCACAGACCCTGCCATCCGCGCAAAGGTTCGCGAGCATGCATGGGGGCAGGCACAAGTCACCGATGCTTCGCACCTCTTTGCATTCATGCCGATGAAATCCATCGATGAAGCGTACGTCAAAAACTATGTCGGCCTCATTGCAAAAACTCGTGGCATCCCTGTAGAAAGTCTGAAGGACTATGAAAATATGATGTTAGGGACGATCAAGAGTAGGACGCCAGAGGCGCTTGCAGTATGGCTTCGTGCACAAGCGTACATCGCCGTCGGTTTCCTTCTCTCCGCTGCGGCGCACATGGGCATCGACACTTGTCCGATGGAAGGTTTCGATCCTACACATGTGGATGTTGATCTGAGTTTGCTCGAAAAAAACCTCACAACCGCCGTCCTCGTACCAGTTGGTTTCCGTGCCTCAGATGACGAGGCAGCAACGTACAAGAAAGTGAGAACCCCGAAAGAAGAACTCTTCATGACACTCTAAAAAAACAAGCGTCATGCACACAGAGGGGGCTCAGGCTCCCTTTTTTGCATACTCTCGACCATCCTCTTCACTCCTATCTGAAGCGATGACTGAAAGATCATCATGAAAAAAGAGAGGCCCCACGCCTCCCTCTTTTCGTTGGTTCTTTATTGATGAGCATTCACCGGACTTGCATCGCCAGTGACAGAGAGATCGATAACACCGGATGTATTCGTATCATCAATAGAGAGAGGATCAACGTTGAAGGCAATGAGAGCGAATGACGCGATGGCAACAAGCGTCATGCTGATGATGAGCATGGAGAACGCAGCAGCATCGTCATCTCTACGAGAGAAGTCTCTATAGGTAAGTGTAGTCATGGGAACGGGGGTTAGGGATAAAACATCTACAAAGAGAAGACGACCAAGCAGGTCATCTCTGACAACAACAATATTGATAGAACGAAAAGTTATGTCTTCGTTACTTTAGTAGATACGACCCTCTTAGGACTATTGCTGAAGCTGGCAAGGATGGTAAGCGTAGTCGAGAATGCCACCGTTTGGGGTACACCTCGGGAACTGACGACCATCGGAACAGACAATAGGCTCACAGTACGTGGTCTGACACGGATCTCGGAAGTAATCGATGATGCCACCATTGGCGGTACACCTCGGGTACACGCGTCCGTCAGAACAAATATACGGCTCACAGTACGGTGGTGGAGGCGGTGGAGGATTATTCGGGACACACTTCCAGACGCACTGCATGGTGCAAATTGCGTTTGGTGGACATGCACTCGTACAAGAGCAGTACGTTCCTGGAGGACAATTCCTCGCTGCATCACACATTGGGAACGATGAAGAGCTGCTTGATGATGATTTGCTTGATGATGATTTACTGGAAGATGACTTACTAGATGAGGACTTACTAGAGAGTGACGCACTGCGTGAAGAATCTCTGGATGCAGAACTTCGGGATGATGCCTCCTGTCCACAGACTTTCTTCGCATCAGAAAATATTTTCGCGCTCTCTTTATCACGATCTCGTTGAGTTTTGCGGATCTCTGAAAGACGATTTGAGTAACGCTTGTCTGCTTCACGCTGCACGTCTCTTTGTTCTTTGTCATCTTCACGGTTCCATGAATCCACGTACCCCTGCTTCCGGTCCTCCATTGCCTGCTCCAGCTCATCATCATACGTACGCTGAGAATCTATCAGAGACGTTTGGTGACGCTCTACGGCGTTCCGCATGCATTCACGAAGAAGTGGCTCAACGCTGCGAGCAAAGAGCACCACCGGAATGAGAACTCCGATACAAGCGATGGCGGGTACAAACTGGGAGGTTTTCATGGACAGGCAAGAAGGGATCAATGATAAGTTATAGACGGTATTTTTCAAGGATTCTTACAAGAAACAGTGTTGTACACAGACGGTTCAGGAGGTACATACTGTCAGTACCTTCTTCCCTGTGTCCCTATGTCTAAGAGAAATATGCTCATGATCGG
>JAKFXO010000097.1 GCA_021731345.1 Candidatus Peribacterales bacterium
TCCCGCGTCAAATGTACTCACTGCCGTAAATCCATCAGGAGATTCGTACGCCGTATCTACTTCTCCGCTCGTCACTGCAATGATGGCACTACCACACGTGAGCTCTACAGCATCTCCTGGATCCAAAACTGCCGTTGCGGAATTTTGGCACAATGAGACTTCTGCGGGGTCAGTGGCTTCTCCTTCTGAGTCAGCAGTAACTTCCACGCCCGAAGTTCCAATGACGTCGACGACTGTTAGCTCTTGCGTCCCTCGGTCTGTCACCGAGCCAGAAGTTATTCCATCAGTGAAGTCATTTGAGAATGCACCAGGCGCAAGGTCGACGTTGTTATAAATGAAATCGTCATCTTCATCCTGAACGATTTTTCCAAAGAATGCGTCGATACCTCCAAAGCTTACATTTCCTGGGAGGTTTCCAGTTGTGTCTCCGGAGACATAGACGTCAAACGCACCGCTATCAATTTCACTCGAAATACCAAGTTTACTCGTCGCAAGATTATCCGTACCAGCAGAGCCAAATTGCTTGAGCCAAATTGGCGTGCTTCCTCCATCAAATTTAGCGAGAAAAATATCCGTACCACCTGCAGATGTTTGGCCACTGAAGACGCCGGTTGTTGTTCCTCCTACCATCGCATACGGTGAAACCCACTGGCCGAAACTACTAGTGGGAATATCATCTCCTGTCGTTCCAATTTGCCTATGGGTTTCAGGATTACCATCCGTATCCATGCGCATCATGATGGCATCGACACCGCCTTCGTTGGTAAATCCTGATAACGCATTATCTGTACTGGCGCTCAGGATAATGGCCCCTGACGGGAAGCCGATTGATGCATGATCATCATTGCCAGCAGTTCCGATTTGCTTGGTCCATATTGCCCCTCCATTCGGATCATATTTTTTCAGGAAGAGATCTGATCCACCAAGACTGGTTTGATCAGGAAGCTCTCCTGCAACACTTCCTGCAACGTAGATTGCAACAACTTGTGGCACTCCTTTTACGTCAGTTGCAATGTCGTCACCTGTCGTGCCATACATCTCCGCAATGCCATTAGATGTTCCGTTGTTTTCAAAGCCGATCATGAGAGCGTCAAATCCTCCGGCGTTCGTGAAGCCACTCAGTTCACCAGTTGTTCGTCCAACGCACACGATACTTGCGTCGCTCATGATGAACGAGCATACGTGAAACTCATCCGTCCCAGATGTGCCGTACGTATGACTCCAGAGCAGATCCCCATTTTCATCATATTGCCGAACGAATGCATCGACTCCTCCAAAACTATCTGTGCCTGGGAAGTTTCCATTCGTGTAACCAGCAACATACGATTGCCCACTCGCATTACTTGCAAGCACGCTCGTAGCTATGTCGTCTCCACTCGTTCCAAATTGGCGCTCCCAAATCAGATTACCTTGCGAGTCATACTTTCGAAGTACGGAATCAATTCCCCCTTCATGGGTCTGTCCTGGAAGCGCACTTTATACCGTTGTTACCGTGTATGAATATTGGGGAGCCCCGGTGGTGTTTACCTGGAGAGTTGTGGCGTCCAGGGCACTTTCATCATCCGGCGTGCCGTACTGATGGAGCCACTCGATTTGTGGTTCACTTTCGGTAATTGCATATGCGTTACTTGGCATACCAAGTATGCAGAGCGCTGCAAAAAGCAGTCGCCCAGTGCGGAGTGAATGAAGCGTGTCTCCCATGAGGAAATGAGGGGATGAGATAAATGTTACATTCTATTCACTTTGTTTGTTTTTTGGCTAACTATAAACAGATGACAAGCAACATAATTGTTCTATTTGACAAATATTAACGACACCAAGAGTCATAGGTTTTTTTGTTTTTCTACTTCGTTTCAGAAGATTCATGCACACACTGTCGCATCCTTCCTGCAATGTCTGATACACCTTGCGTTGGCATACCAAGAGTGGGAACATGTCGCATTAAGAGGCTCTATTTTTTTATTTTTCTATGCTTTCGAAGCTGCGTTTGGTTACATACATTGTCGTCGGGATTCTTACTATCTTTGGTGCAGTATCTGTGGGGCAGCGTGTTTTTTTCTGGGACTGTGAGCATCGATATTCGTACATTAGCCCTGTGGCTCGTTGCGGATCCGCAGACATGTCGTATACAAAAGCGTATGAAGAATTTCAGGCAGATATTGAATTATGGATTGATCAAGAGACTGCTAAGGGCACAATCAATGATGCGGCAGTCTATTTTAGAGATCTTCAAAACGGTCCGTGGTTTGGAGTCGGTGAAAATGACAGGTTCCTGCCTGCGAGCCTGTTTAAAGTTCCGGTCATGATGGCTGTGATGAAGCTTGCGGAAAAACAGCCAAGCCTTTTAGACGAGGCAATTACCGCTCCTTCGGTCTTGCCAGATATTCCAGGAAACACTGACGACCCTGAGAAGACGGTCTATCCGAATAAGTCATATACCGTTGATGACTTACTCCTCAGAATGATTGCATACTCAGACAACATTTCGATGGATATCCTTGTTCGCATACTCGAACAACTTGCAGGAGGGCCTGATGCATCACGAAAAATTTATTTAGATCTTGGAGTGCTATCAGCAAATGATGCACAGACCATTTCGGTGAAGTCCTACGCGTCGCTCTTCCGCGTTCTCTATAACGCTCGCTACTTGAGCCCAGAACTTTCTGAGAAAGCTCTTGGCATGCTTGCTCAATCAGATTTTAGACGCGCACTCGTCGCTGGCTTACCGTCACACATTGTCGCTGCTCATAAATACGGCGTTCATAACATTGAGGGAGATAGGCTTCTCCATGACTGCGGAATTATTTACCACCCTGTTCGACCGTATCTCTTGTGTGTCATGACGCGAGGTAATGATCTTGATAAGAGCGTTGAGTTCATCGCCGACCTCTCGCGTCGAGTGTACGTACAGGTGGAGCAGAATATCGTTGCGACGTGGTAATGATCACACGACAAATCCTGCAAGCTTTCGCCTGCAGGATCGGTCATTGGTGATGGGTGACGGTTATATTCGACAACTTTCAGTTACCGCGGAGCATGTCCACGGCAGCCTGGAGATCATCGATGTAGTCGCGGCCTTCTGTCGGGATGTACTCAATTCCGACCCAGGTGTCTTCGGGCATTTCGTTGCGGATCAGTTGCCCAATGCCGCGCCAGCTCAGTTCCTGTGGACCGACGTTGAGTTCTCCGCGCGGGATCTTCGGGCCGATGCCAGCAACGTGGAAGTAGTTGATGGTCTCACTGTTGTCGCGGATTCCGTTGGCGATGTCTCCCTCCATCAGTTGACGGTGGTAGATATCGAACAGTCCTCCGAGACGTTGAGACTGGGCACCGCGGGAGATTTCGTTGACGTATTCGAACGTCGTCGCTTCAAATCCGGGGTGGCCACGCCACGCCATGTCGATCTTGTCGTTGAGCGGCTCGAACGAGAGGCTGACGCCCGCCGTTTCTGCAGCTTTGATGACACCAGTGCTCATCATTCCTCGCACGCAGTTGCTGCGGCTGCGACTGATGCTCTGGCCAGGGATCGTCATGCCCGAGAAGGCGATGACGTTGTTGCAGAGCCCCTGTGATGCTGCGCATTCAGCAATGAGCCGCAGAGTTTCTGCCGCGACCTTTGCGTGATGCATGTCACTGTTCCAGCCGATCGAAAAAGGCGGCGTGTTCGGACCGAAGTCCAGTAGAGCCAGTGGCATCTTGAGACCTGCGTTGCGGGTGGTTGCCCACTCCGACGTTGGAGCGAGCTCGATGCCATCGGCACCGACTTTTTTGGCGACGTCACAGAACTCATCGATTCCCCATTTGGGACCGAAGAGCTCATGACACCACCGGGCGAGAGAAACTTTCATCGGAACTCCTTTGCATTGTGTTCACCTCCGGCGATATGCCGAGAGATGTGCCCATGAGGGCTCGCCGGATACCGTATGGATATCGAGTGAGCCGTCATGGGCAGTGTTGTATTCCGTCACCGTTGGTACCAATGACCATCCCTCCGCATCAAAAATGCAGAGCGTAGTATTCTACTTTTTTTTGATGAATTGTCAATACTCTGCTGCTCAC
>JAKFXO010000089.1 GCA_021731345.1 Candidatus Peribacterales bacterium
AGGGTAGCGTCCATACCGTCATTACCAAGTGTTAGTGTTTTTCCTTGTTCAGGCTCCAAATACAAACGATGAATCGGATACCAACCGGCTGACAGCACAACGATCAATGATGACAAAAGAATTTCTGTGATACGCGTCTTGACGGATCTGCCAGGACGGAAGATGAGCGCTATCGCAAGCGCAGGAGCAAGCGCTAAAACGCTGATCTTCGTGAGAAAGGCGAGCGCGAAAACAAATGCGAGTGCAATGAGTGAGGGGCGATCACCACGCTTCCACCACACAAGTAGTAGTGCGATGGTCGATGCTGTCAGAAATGCTGAGAGAGTTTCATTGGTGATACGTGATGAGAAAAAGACAAATCCGTTGAAGACGGCAAGAAGCATGCCAGCCTTGAGAGCGAGCTTCCGATCTTTCTCTCCAAACAGAAACGCAAGGCAGTAGAGCGTCACGGCAAATGTGAGGATCGACAGAACGAGAGACCAACCGGCAAGAGTCTCATAGACCAGTTCTTTGGGGAGCTGAAGTGGCGAGAGGAGCGACGTCCACATCGCTGCGACAGTGTAATAGAGGGGCGGCTGATGAAACTCCCAGCCGTTCATCGCAATCGGAACTGTCCAATTGCTCTGCATGAAACTGATGTAATCCATGTGCCCCTCCATGTCGTGTGCGCGCACGTTGTAGGGCGTAGCGCCTACGTAGAGCATGCGCACAGCAAGGCCGAAGAGAAGAACCGCAAGCATCGCATCTGGCCAACGTGACGAGTCTGAAAGAAGCAACCTCAGCCGAAGTGCGTACCACACGATGCACAGAAAAACGCCGATCCAGATGGCGAGAAGTAGAGGGTCGGTATTCGATGCATGAATCGTGAAGCCTTGTGTCACGCCAATGTCGGAAATGGACGCAGAAAGCGTATTCACACCCGTACGAAGGTACGGACGTAGATTGAGACGTGTCAGATCATGCGGTGAGCAGAGCCGATCTATTTTTTCCGGCATGATTGACACGCCATTCACAGCAAGTTTTTCGATACAGTCATCAACCTGCACAGCAAAAACTCCAGGGTGCAATGTTTTTAGTTCGATCGTGAATATCGCCACCATCGTCTCCGACAAAGAGTCAAAAAATGCGGGCATATCCTTCACCTCTGTTACCTGTCCGGGAATAACGAGTGTCACAGGGCTGATGATCGGCGCAGCCTGAAACCGCAGTGCGCACAAAAGTCCGACCGTCACGACAAACGTCAGGAGATCCATGAGCGCCTCCGCTACGGTAGGCCTCGTGCCGGAAGTATGCTTTTTCAAAAACATCGTGAGCGGAAATCATTATAGGGCTTCCGCAGATAAGCAGACGTCGCATCACGCAACGCGCAAGCGATTCGCAGTATGAGAGAGGTTGATGTGTATTCGAATATTGATGGCGGAGAGGGGGAGATTCGAACTCCCGAGACGTTTTCACGTCTACTCGCTTTCCAAGCGAGCGCACTAGGCCACTATGCGACCTCTCCGTATTGGATGATGGTAGAAAACCATCGGGTCTTACGCTTCCGCAGCATGCAGGGCCTTCTGCAGCTGTTTGTCATGAAAGCGGGCGTGGAGTCTACCACGCCCGCTTTCGTAAAACACTATTTAGAACAAACCTCGCACGGAGCCATGCAACAGACCATGTGCTTCATCAAGGAGATGGAAGCAATGACGAATGCCATGATCGCGAGCGATCCGGATGTGGAACCGAACTGAACCGCAAAGCGGGCAGGATCGGTACCGATGATGACGTGTGTCTCCCAGACGCCGACAAGCGCCGCGAGAGTGACAAGGAGGAGAAGGAGACAAAGACCCCATTTGACCGCAAGGCAGCCAGTGGAACATGTGTCAGCCTTCTTTTTACCCATGAGAGCCATAACGAAAAGGGAAGAAGAGGTAAGTAGCCGACAGTGTACACGTCTAGTGAGCCAAAAAGCAGTACCAGCCTCCTTTCCTCTAGGGTTCTCCTCGCGTACTCTAGGCGCCATGAAGATCTCACGTGATTGGTTATCGGATTTTGTCGACTGGATCGAGACTGATCCGGAGGTGATCGCTGACCGCATAACACGCGGAGTCGGCGAAGTGGATGAAGTGGAGAAGCAGGGAGCCATGATGGAAAACGTGTGTGTCGGAAAAATCGTGACACTCGGTAAGCACCCAAATGCCGACAAGCTTTCGGTATGCACGGTAGAAACTGATAAGGGTATCAAAAAAATCGTCTGCGGCGGCACGAACCTGAAAGAAGGAATGCTCGTCGCACTCGCGCATGTGGGCGCTACGGTAAAAGCGGGAGGCAAGGAGATGTTCACGCTCTCCAAAGCGAAAATTCGCGGTGAGGAGAGCGAAGGAATGATCTGCGCAGCGGAAGAACTAGAGATCGAATCGCTCTTTCCTACGTCACCGGAAGACGGCGCTCGTCCGGTTGCAGACCTCACGGCTCGCAACTTCAAGCCGGGCACACCGCTTCGCACCGCACTTGGCATGACGGATGTCATTTTCCATATCGACAACCACGCGATCACAAATCGTCCCGATCTTTTCTCGCAGATCGGTGTCGCGCGAGAGATCGTGGCGATGGGACTTGCGACCTGGAAAAAAGAGCCGAAGATTCCATCCGTAAAATTCCCATCAGCAAACGTTCCGTTCAAGCTGACCAATGACGTGCCTGACCTCGTCCCCTACTACGAAGCCGCCCTACTACAGGTAGACGGCTCAGGACCATCCCCAGAGTGGATGCAGCGCAGGCTTGCCGCTACGGGCTGGAGGCCGATCAACCTCATGGTAGACGTCACGAACTATGTGCTCATGGAAGTCGGTATGCCGCTCCATGCATTTGACGCTGCAGATTTCAAAGGAGATCTTCACATCCGCAAAGCGAAGAAAGGTGAGAAGATCACAACACTCGATAAAGCGACTCGCGAACTTCCAGAAGGAGCACTGGTGATTAGTGACGATGAAGGAATTTTTGATCTCTTCGGCGTCATGGGAGGACTACGATCATCCAACAAACCAACGACACGCACTGTGTTTTTGCAGGCAGGAATTGTTGACCCAGTCTCCGTACGCCGCACCGTCATCGCGATGGCGCACCGCACGGACGCTGCAACGGTCTACGAAAAAGGCGTTTTGCCAGTAACCGCTTCCATGGGCCTTCGCCGCGCCATTGAGCTTCTCACGGCACATACGAATGAGTGCAAAGTGACATCCAAAGTAGTGACGTGGGGCAAAGCTCCAGCACCGAAAGTTGTGAAGGCGAACCTTGAAAAAGTCTTGAGTTACGTCGGCGCACCGATCGATGCAAAACGTGTGAAAAAAATCCTCACCGATCTCGGATGTGAGGTGAAGGGTTCCGGTGACGCACTCACGGTGACACCACCCGCTTGGAGGCGCGATATCACGCATATTCAGGACATCGCAGAAGAAGTGGCACGTACCTACGGATACGCAAACGTTGCCCCAGTGATGCCAGAAGCGTCCATCGTGCCACCACTGCGTGACGGCAGAATCAATGCGATTCGTGATGCGCTAAAAGAAGAACGCTCCACCGAACTTCTACACCTCGCATTCACAAGTCCAGCTGTCATCACAAAGGCTGGCGGCGACGCCAGCAAGAGTGTGGGTATCGAAAACCCAATCGGCGAAGAGTTATCTCGCATGCGCATGAGCTTGGTACCAGCACTGCTCGAGACAGCGGGTCGTGAACTGACGAAGTCGACATCATCTGTGCTCAAGCTCTTTGAGTTCGGACAAGTCTTCGCACCAAAAAGTGAGCGTGGCGAACTTGCGATCCTAACGGCTGCCAAAGGAAAGACAACTCTGAAAGATGATCCACTCCTTATCGCGAAGGCAGACGTCACGCGCGCTCTGAAACAGGCTGGATACGAGCTTTCGTTCACGCAAACGAAAGAGCATCTCCCTGCTTACGCTCACGCAGGACGCAGCGCAGCCATCTCATGCAAAGGAGTTGTAGTCGGACTACTGACGGAAGTTGCACCACAT
>JAKFXO010000007.1 GCA_021731345.1 Candidatus Peribacterales bacterium
CCGTTGTCCGAAGTCCCGCCAGAGCGGGACAAGTTCGGACTTTTTAGCGAAGCGAGCGATTGATGCGCAGGATATTTTTTCACAGCGACTGTTTTTTGCTCCACTTTTTTGCGTCAAAAAAGTGGAAGAGAAATCCAAAGGCGATCTCAATGATGGTCATTGGAACGTATAAAAAAAGAGAGGCTTCGCTGCCCTACTTGCAGGGGGCTGCCAGCACGGCAGCGAAGCCTCAGATTGTAACCAACTGGATCGCTGCGGTACCCCACGTGGGGGTCGCCCTCCTTTCGGAGAAATCCGGGTGTTGGCCAAGGTATTATGAGCTACTTATAGTAGTTTGTCAAATACGCCTTTTCCTCCAGACAAAGCGCTCCTCGTGTATTCTTCTGAAGATGAAAGTCGTCGCTCAAAACCGCCGCGCAAAGTTTGACTACGAAATCCTTGAGACCGTGGAAGCCGGCATCATGCTGACAGGTCCTGAGGTGAAGTCGTGTCGCTTGGGTCAAATCAGTCTACTTGGAAGCTACGTGTCGTTCTTTGGCGGAAAGCCTCTCTTGAAACAAGCGAAGATCAGTCCCTACAAATATTCCGGCTCGATGCCGGACTACGACCCGGGTCACGATAGAGAACTTTTACTTCGCAAAAACCAAGCAGCAAAACTGGAAGCGGCGCAGACCGAAAAAGGAATCAGTATTGTGCCGCTTGAAGTACAGGCTGGGAAATTTATCAAAGTTCTTATTGGCATAGGCAGGGGACGAAAGAGGCTCGATAAACGTCAGAAGATTAAAGAGCGTGAAATGGGTAGGAAGATGCGCGAAGGACGCGAGGTGTAGAGTTGACATGTAAAGAATCTTTGTCTTAACTGTATGCGCTTCAGATCCCTCGGGATTTGGGGTTATACGCTCTTTGACAGGATTGGCAGTGATATTAGATACGGGTGCGCTGTGCGTACCTGCGTACGTAGTGCGCACCTGTATCGAAAGATATAAGGGCACACGTGTGCCAAGTCCTCCGTTGTGGGGGCAAGGCTGATCAGCGTTCGGTTCACAGTGTTGTGACCGGACATCTCACCTATGAGCTGCCTTGAGAAAGCAGTTCATCTTTTACAGGAGACTTCTCATGACGACACCCGCCTCACGGCAAAAGCGCGCAGACTTCGGCTTCGACGCAGTCGATGGTCACCACGGTGGTGAAGAAAAGGAGTTCGCACACATCGACCTCTTCGGCGGCACTAGCCCCGAAGCCAAGATCGTGTTCGGCAACGCACTGCTGGTGCAGACAAAGGGCTTCAACGGCCTGCTCAGTCAGATCAACCTCGGAGTGTGTACGCGTCCGCGCGTCGCCATTCTGAACAAGATCCCGATTGAGAGCATCGACACTGCTGTGCTCATGTTTTCCGCCGCCGCTCGCGGCATCGCACGCGCATTCGCGCTGAAGGTGGAAGACGGTACGATTCCCGAAGAACTCGCTGACCAAGGTTTCTTCGTGGTCACGGTCTTCATCAACTACGGGTCCAAGGACTACAAGTTGGTGGAAGACAACAACCACGCGGCGACTCTGCTGGCGATCGACAACTTCGTGTATGACACCAACAACCGCGAGCATATGCTCGCACACAAGGACGACGCTCACGCGCTCGCTCCCAAGGCGGCTCCGGCTGCATAGCCTGCGTCGCAACAACCCATCACTGCCTCTAACCTGCAAATGAGCGGCCCCGCAGCACATTCGTGTGTTGCGGGGATTCGCTGTGCCTTTGCGTGACGAATGACGTATCCCGATCTATCCTCCGGCTCGTGTCACTCTTGCCCCCACAAATCCAAAAGGCCATCGAGGAGTTTTCAAAACTTCCCGGCATCGGACCCAAATCCGCTGAACGTCTGACGTTTCATTTACTTCGCTCCAGCAAGGCGACGCCGGAAGGTCTTGGAAATGCGCTCATCGCTCTCAAGCGCGATCTGAAATACTGCGGCACATGCCAAATGATTTCTCTTGAGGAAGAATGTTCCATCTGCGCGGATAGGTCGCGTGATCGCACGCAGATTCTGGTTGTTGAAGAGCCACTCGAAGTCGTGGCGTTCGAGAAAGCCGGATACAAAGGCCTGTATCACGTTTTGCACGGCGTTCTCTCACCCATCGATGGTTATGGCCCAGAGCAGCTGAAGCTCAAGGAACTTGTTGATCGGTGCAAAGCTGGCGACATTACTGAAGTGATCGTTGCGACAAACTTAGACACCGAAGGTGAAGCCACTGCCGCCTACATCAAGCAACAAGTGGCTCCGACGGTGGGGAAAATCACGAGACTCGCACACGGACTTCCGATGGGTGCGGACATCGAATTTGCAGATCAGGTAACGCTTCGAGAGGCTATTGCGGGGCGCCGGCAAGCGTAGCGTTTTGCAGTCTCTCAGCGAGAGCTGCGGTGTCTTTTGGCGATGCGCCACAGCAGAGGCCGAGATATTTGATATCGAGTTTACCGCCGAGGGCTACAAGCTTCGAAAGCTGTGTATCAGAAATTTCAAAAAGCCTTCGCAGGCGCTGAAATTCTTGCTCCTCTGCAGCGTTACGTTCGTGATTGAGATCTGCCAATCTCCGGAAAAGAGCGCCACTTTCATCGTGTGGAATGACCGCGTGGTTTGGATAGACAGCTGAGAATGTACCAGCTTTCGATGCTTCAAGAATCCCAAGGATCTGATTGGCATTTCCGCAGTTCATGCCAATCGAAACATCCAACTTTCCGCGCGTCATCTCGCGTAGCCTGTCGGCAACTTCATCGTAACTTGCGATATCAAGAGCGTTGTTTGGGATACCGCGTGCTGTTGGTTCAAAGGACACGATGGCGTCATGCATTCCTGATGCCTCAGCTGCTTTCACGAAGCCAGCAGCTTCATCAAAATCGTGGAAAGCTTCGCCGAGAACACCAGCGACACCGCCATCGCGTAGGGCCTCCATTTGTGGCGTATGGATGCGCTTAGCGCGATCCTGCCTGTTCGGGAGAGTCGACCACCTGGCGTCATCTCCGCCCGATGTATCGAGAAGAGGTGCGACGCTACCGAGCGGCTGTCTTTCGAAAACTTCGTGCGTGAATTGCGCTGCGAGCTGGTTCCAGTGAAGGAGTTCGTCGGTGAATTTTCCGCCATCGACGCCACGCGCGGCAGCAGCGAATGTCGGCGTAACGGGCTGTGTGACGCCACCGTCTTTATACGCTTGTAGCGCGCTACGGATTGCATTGAACTTTTGATTGCGGAATGCGTCGCGTGTTGAGATTCCGTGCAAATCATTCAGTAGAGATCCAAATGGTCCACTTAATACTTCTGGCGTTTGAGTAGATGGGGAGTTGGGTGACATGGTGGAAAGTGGGGAAACATAAGAAACGGCCGCGCGTCCCCGCGCGGATCACTTGGCGTACTTTACGCAGCAAGCATCCCGCGCGGGGAGCGCATCATCATGAGCATCGTCATGGTGGAGGGAGCTTGCATGTGCCGCGAAGTATGGCTTTTCATAAAAAACAGTCAACACTTGGTGCTGACTGTTCTTGATAATGGCTTTTTTAAGCCAAAAAGTCGCTTAACGGAGTTCGTACGTAATTGTCACGTTGGTCACGATTTCCTGTTCTCCTGCAGGAATATCGAGACTCTTTTGGTTCATAGCGCCTTCAGCCATATCGTAGTTCGCACGTCCCATGATTGGCATTGGCGGGTTGTATGCGCCATCTTCACTGAATGCCGTCATGCGTCCGAGTGACATGCCAAGATTTTTTGCGAGCACCGTTGCTTTGGCTTTTGCTTTCTCGATGGCAATTTCACGAGCTTGTGCCTTGAGCGTATCCGGATTGTCGACGGAGAACGTGATGCCGCCAGCTTGGTTTGCACCAGCTGCTGTGGCCGCAGTCAGCACATCGCCAACTTTATCCAAGTCGCGTACTTTTACGCGAAGAGTCTGCGATGCCTGGTATCCGCGTGGAATCTGGCCTGACGTTGTGTAGTCGTACTCAGGAGACAGGTAAAAACTCTCTGTCGAAATA
>JAKFXO010000076.1 GCA_021731345.1 Candidatus Peribacterales bacterium
GCGCGGACTTCTTTCGTAGAGCTCTTTTTTCATTGGTTCACGGACATCACAGAGTATCGAAAGCGTTGATTCAGCGGTAAAAGGATCAATGTAGGCCGTTTCTGGATCTGGAATGAGAAGCATGTCAGATTCCTGGATTTGTTGAAATCCACGAATGGAAGAACCGTCAAAGCCTGCACCCTCCTTCAGCACACTCTCCAATTCGTGAATGGGTTTGCTCGTGTGATGCAGGGTGCCTGGTACATCGACAAATGTGAGGTCAAGCACGGTGCATTTATGTTTTTTTGCCAGAGCGACGACGTCTTTGTCGGTCATGATGAAGGGGGAAAAGAGGAATAGAAGGTACGTGTGTTTTCTACGTGGCGATTTCAGGTCGCTCAAGCAGTCTGTTGATCACACAATTTCCTCTGTTTCTTTTTTTAACAACAGAACCAAGTGACGGGATTTTGGCTAAAGAAAGAGGTCATGTGGTTCGAACACAAAACATTTATATCTGCATCACCTTTGGAGTTGTTCAAATGCAGAACATGTTGCTACTCTCATAACCCATGGCCAAAGACATCATTCATGTTTTGCAGGCAGTCGGTCTTGATACCAAGCAATCGCAGCTCTATGTCGCTGGTTTGCAACTCGGTACGGCTCCGGCATCGGACTACGCTAAGGCAACCGGCTTCAATCGCATTACGTCCTATAACCTTTTGGAGGAGCTGGTTCATAAGGGGTACTTCACCGTCGTCCGCAAAGTGCGTGCTAAGTGGTATGCACCCGTAGCGCCTGAATACATCGCTCTAGAGGCCAGAAAGAGTGCAGAGGCTTTGGAGCGCGTGCTTCCAGAACTCCGGTCTTTGCAGGGGTCGAAGTACCGTAAGCCACGCGTTCGCTTCTTTGAGGGGTGGGAAGGCGTTCGTCATGTGTACGAAGACACGCTTATGGCTGAGACTGAGCTTCTTAACTTCGCCAACTCCGGCGTTGTCCGTAAGTTCTGGCCGCTCTATGACGCTGAATACGTCGATGAACGCGTGAAGCGTGGTGTGCGACTACGTGGTATTTCGCCTGATGACCAAACTGGTAAGCGTGTCCATGGTGAAGATCAGGAAAAACTGCGTGAAATTCGCTTAGTGCCTGCTCGTGATTTTGATTTTACGAACGAGATCAACATTTACGATCATAAAGTAGCAATCTGTTCGTTCGATTCTGGCATGCGTGGTGATAAAGATGTTTTTGGTGTCATTATTGAGAGCAAAGAGGTGGCCGAAACTCAGCGCCAAATCTTTGAGATGGCATGGAGATATGCTGCTATGACAAATCCGAAAGAGAAAGATATCGGTAAGCCCGGTCCATTTCGAAGAAGGTTCATAGCCTAACGACATTAAGGAAAGGGGATTGATAAAAGTGGTTATTTTTGGTAGAATATGAGGAAAACCTCATACCAATAATGCCCACACAAACAATCGATTCCATTCGTATTTCCTGCAGTCTTGCCGTCAGGCAGCTGCTTTCCGAGGATGTCCTCGGTGAGATTCCGCATACGCAGCAGATTGTTTCGTCTTCTCTCCATTCGACTTCCGAAACCGAGACGCCGGTGCGTATCATGGCATTCGGTGGCGCAGTTCGTCCGTTCCCTTTCCTCAAAACGTCCATGGTACTCACTGCTGTCGTAACGATGTATGCCCTGCAATTTCTGAGTCCGGTGACTCCAGAGGTCGTATCCTCCAAGCAAGTCGCATTGTTTCCGCCCTCATACTGGGTGATGCCGAATCATCCGTCCCAGACGCCGGTTGAGAAGCGAAAGACTGAACGCATTGAACGCCTACACTCTGCTGCAGAGGATGCATCCAATGCATCCGCATCGTCAGAGTCGTCAGAATCTTCTGAGGCGCCACAAGAAACGGAGCCATCTGAAGCCAGCCAGGCTAGCTCTTCATCTGCACCAGATGTTGTCATTCGTGGTGACAATAAGAGAGGAGTCTTCCTGACTGCGGGGAGCGTTGCTCGTGAAAAGTTCTTCAATGAGACAGTCGAGAAACTGCTCGCCGCCGGAGGCGACACCATCGTCATGGACGTAAAAGGAGGAGGTGCGCTCTTCCATTCAGCGGCTCCGATGGCGAATGAAATCGGTCTTGTTAGGAATTTGTACGATCTTCCGGCAATTATCCAGAAGCTCCACGAAAAGAATATTTATGTCATTGGACGCTTTGTAGCCATCAAAGATGAGGCCTACGTTCAGAAGAAGCCTGATACCCGTATCAAGCACCCTGTGACCGGTAAAGTCCTCAATCAGACCTGGATCGACCCAAGTAACGATGAAGCAATCCAGTACAACATGGAAATCATGTGCGAAATTGCTGCTGCAGGCATCGATGAAATCAACCTAGACTACATCCGCTTCTCCACCGCTGAATTTGGTGCTCTTGGTGTTTTTACTGGTGAAGAGAAAGCAGATCGTGTCGAGAAATTCATCAAGGCTGCTCGTGACACGATTGATCGTTGTGGCCCGAAGACAAAGCTCGGTCTTTCCACGTATGCAATCCTTGGTTGGGATTATGACATCAACGTTCGCACGCTCGGCCAAGACGTTCGCCGTTTTGCCCCACTCGTCGACATCATCTCACCGATGGCGTACCCAGCGACTTTCACGTCTGAGGGTTACTACATTCCCGGCAAGAACCCAGGCCCACGCATGTACTGGCTCGTGTACCGCACACTCACTGGTTACACCAAACTGCTTGGACCTGAGGAGAGTAAGAAGATTCGTCCATGGATTCAGGGTTACGGAGTCGTGAATAAGGATATGTCCGATCAGATTCGCGCAGTCTACGATGCAGGATTCTGCGGATTCCAAGTCTGGAACGCCAATAACAACTACGGACCTACCTACGTCGGACTCAAAAATGACGTGAAGCGTCCGGATGTGTGTATTGATCCGGCGCTTCTTTAGACGTAGTCGTCGTACGGAGCAAAATCCGTCTGATGATCGTTCCCGATGATAGGTGTTTTGTGTTTGATCGCACACGAATACACCTCTGTTCGATTGATGACTGCTTTGATCCACGCAGCCGTGCCGTTAGCGTATGCGCAGTAGGCACACGCGAGCTTTTGTCCGATGTTGAGGCCTTTCAGTGCGTTGCGGTCAAATGTTACGAAGTCACTGTGCTTTAGTTTCGGGATGCCGTAGACGCTGAAATAGACCTCTTGATAGAGCCATACCCACACATGCAGTACGACGAGCGGGATGATCACACTCCAAATCAGGGTTCCTGCTATGAACTCTACGACAAACGGTGGCCGAGGTAGCGGATGCTTGGAAACGGTGAAGAAGCTTTTGTACACGCGCGGAGTATGGTCGATTGCCGCTCGATACACAATTCTTGTAGGCTGCGAGGGTGAAGCAGTATCTAGACCTACTTCGGCACGTACAGGATCACGGTGTCAAAAAAGACGACCGTACCGGTACGGGAACGCTGTCTGTGTTTGGGTATCAAATGCGGTTTGATCTGAATGTCGGTTTTCCGCTTCTGACAACCAAGAAGTTGCACACACGATCGATCTTTCATGAGCTGCTATGGTTCCTGAAAGGTGAGACGAACATCAAATATTTGAAGGATAACGGCGTCACTATTTGGGACGAATGGGCAGATAAGGACGGGAACTTGGGTCCTGTGTACGGATCACAGTGGAGGTCATGGCCTGGTCCTGATGGCACAACGTACGATCAGATCACGAAGCTTATTGAGATGATTAAGAACAATCCGAATTCGCGTCGTCTCATCGTCAGTGCGTGGAACGTTCCGTTCATTGATTCGATGGCACTACCTCCATGTCATTGTCTTTTCCAGTTCTACGTCGCAAATGGCAAGTTGAGCTGCCAGCTCTACCAACGCAGTGCAGACATCTTTCTCGGTGTGCCATTCAACATTGCGTCGTACGCGCTCCTCACACACATGATTGCTCAGGTCACGGGACTTGGAGTGGGGGATTTTGTGCATA
>JAKFXO010000109.1 GCA_021731345.1 Candidatus Peribacterales bacterium
CGGCATTACTGGTTACCCACCGGAGCTTCTCAAGATCATTGGACGTCTGCGCTTCCGCACAAGCTATGGCCAGAACATCCTGAAGCACTCTGTTGAGATGGCTCACATGGCACGCATTATGGCCGAGGAAATCGGCGCTGATGCACAGATCGTCGTCGAAGGATGTCTTCTCCATGACGTTGGCAAAGCGCTAGACCATGAAGTTGCTGGCACACACGTGCAGATCGGCGTTGAGATCGCCAAGCGCTTCAAGGTTCGTCCAGAAGTTGTCCACTGTATCGCCGCTCACCACGAAGACATTCCACTCGCGTCGGCTGAGGCGTTCATCGTCGCAGCAGCAGATGCTATCTCGGGTTCACGCCCAGGTGCACGCCGCGAAAGTATGGAGGCATACATCAAGCGTCTCACGGAGCTCGAGGCAACTGCGAAAAGTTTTGAGGGAGTCTCCAAGGCATACGCTATTTCTGCCGGTCGTGAGATTCGTGTCTTCGTCGATGCAGGAAAAGTTGATGACCTCACACAGCAGAAACTCGCAAAAGATATCGCAAAGAAAATTGAATCCGAACTAACGTATCCGGGTGTCATCAAAGTGAATGTCATTCGTGAACGTCGTATTGAAGAAACTGCAAAATAATCAGTACGCAAACCGTACGAAGAAGCCGGCCTCTAGGCCGGTTTTTTCGATAGAGATGTCCTTTTTCTAACTTTCAAGAATCTATGACAAAGCTGCATGTCGTCTGTTGACCTCCTGCGCTCGCTCCACTAGACTTACCCGGCTTTAGACGATACGATCTCTCTTACGAGAGAGCCTAAGTCCGACGCTCTCACCTCATTCCTTTTTCCCTTCTCTACCATGGCCGAACAGAAAAAATTCGATCGCTCCAAGCCGCACTTGAACGTCGGTACCATCGGTCACGTCGACCACGGTAAGACGACTCTCACTGCAGCTCTGTCTGTGAACTTCTCTCCTGCGGACGAGAAGAAATCCTATGACCAGATCGACAACGCTCCGGAAGAGAAGGCTCGCGGTATTACCATCAACACGTCGCACGTTGAGTACGAGTCGGCAAAGCGCCACTACGCACACGTCGACTGTCCTGGTCACGCCGACTACGTCAAAAACATGATCACGGGTGCCGCCCAGATGGACGCCGCCATTCTCGTGGTTTCTGCCGCAGACGGACCAATGCCACAGACTCGTGAGCACATCCTGCTCGCTCGTCAGGTGAACGTTCCTTATATCGTCGTCTTCATGAACAAAGTAGACATGGTGAAGGATCCTGAGCTTATTGAGCTCGTCGAAGGTGAAATCCGTGAGCTTCTTACGAAGTACGGCTTCCCAGGCGACAAGACCCCAATCATCAAGGGTTCCGCTCTCAAGGCTGTTGAAGGTGATGCTGAGAACATCCAGAAATTGAAAGATCTTCTTGAGACTCTCGACACATACGTGCCAGAGCCAAAGCGTGAGACGGACAAGCCATTCCTCATGTCTGTTGAAGACGTCTTCTCCATTAAGGGTCGCGGTACCGTTGCTACGGGCCGTATCGACGCTGGTAAGATCAACATCAACGATGAAATCGAAATCGTTGGTATCAGGCCAGAGACAAAGAAGACTGTTTGTACGGGCGTCGAAATGTTCCACAAACTTCTTGATTCCGGTATGGCTGGTGACAACGTTGGTCTCCTCCTCCGTGGTATCGAGCGCGAGGACATCGAGCGCGGTCAGGTTCTTGCTAAGCCAGGTTCCATCAAGCCTCACACTGAGTTCGAGGCTGAGGTCTATATCCTCACGAAAGAGGAAGGTGGACGTCACACTCCGTTCTTCAAGGGATACAAGCCACAGTTCTACATCCGCACGACAGACGTAACGGGTGCAGTGGAGCTCCCAGCTGGTGTCGAAATGGTTATGCCTGGTGACAACCTTAAGTTCGTTGTTGCTCTCGGCGCTTCTGTCGCTATCGAAGTCGGTACGCGCTTCGCTATCCGCGAAGGTGGTCGTACGGTTGGCTCCGGTGTCGTCACGAAGATTATCAAGTAATTCAATGCGCAGGGCGGAGGGCCTTCGGGCCCTCCCCTTCCGCACTTTTCATCCGCTCTTTCCCATCATCTCCCATGATTCCTGCAAAGAAGAAGTCCGATGAAACAAAGAAGGCTCCGGCCAAGAAACCGGCTGCTACCAAGAAGCAGGAAAAGACTGGTGAGACTAAGAAGACTTCAGCTGCTCCGACCTCAACGTCGGCGGCTTCCGCAAAGAAAGATTCGGCTCCTGCAGCTGCTCCAAAGATCAAAGGCATCCGCATCCGTCTCTCCGCATTCGACCACACTGTTCTTGATGAGACGGCTCTCAAGATCATCGACACTGCTATCCGCACAGGTGCAGTCGTCCACGGTCCGATCCCACTCCCAACCAAGATCAAGAAGTTCACGGTCAACCGTTCGACGTTCGTCCACAAAGACGCTCGCGACCAGTTTGAGATGCGCATTCACCGCCGCTTGATCGACCTCTCCGAGACGACCTTCAAGACTGTTGATGCCCTCCAGAACCTGAGTCTCCCGTCGGGTGTCGACATCGAGATCCGCATGGGCTAATTCTCAAGAATTTTGAATCAAGAAGGGCCGAAAGGCCCTTTTTTGTTGTCCTGCTCAGGGGTAGTCAGCGGGTACTGTAAAAAAGTCGGTTTTTCTGCTATAATAAGAGGATTATGGGCATTTCAAACCCACACAAACATCTGCTTCTCATTCTCAAGTGGTATGCGCTCACAGAGCCGCGTGCCATCGTCATCGGATATGTGCGCTATGCACGTGCGCTCCAAGAGATCATTCCGTTTGTGTTTCTGGTCATGACGCTGTTCTCGCCGTGGAAGAATATTCGCGAGAAGAAAAAGGGGCATGGCTTTAACTTGAATGACTTCATCGGACGACTGACACTCAACGTCTTTTCACGCATCGTGGGAGCCGTCGTCAGAATCTTCACCATCATCTTCGGCGTCATAGCACAGATCATCTTGCTCGCACTCTTTCTCGCATATTTTGGCTTCTGGATTGCGTATCCAGTCGCGGCACTTGCAGGCATCAGTTACGCGATCTCTTCTCTGTAATGGAATTTACCGCCTTCTCCATCGGGACGACGAACGCATACCTCGCGGTAAGGCTGAAGCGCCTATTCCTGAGCCCTGCATCCGCTGCGGTCTACGTACTCATTCTGTCACCGTTTCTCACGGAGCAGATCGTCCGTCAGACACCTCCGACGCCCATCATCGTTGTGACATCCGTCATTGCAGGATTTCTATGGGTCGTAGAAAGGTTTCGTGTGCATTTGGCAGATAACGATGCCAAAGTCGAGGAAAGCGCAAATCTTGCTGATTCGCTCTCGTACCACATGGTCCTGCACTTGAGCTCTAAAGATGCAGTAACGCCACAAACTTTTCTTGAAGCCGCAACGGAAAGCTGGCGCGGACAATTCGTGCTGCAACAGATCGGAATTAATCGTGCCGATGTCATGAAGGCTTGGAACGAGCACCCAGAACACGTCAGCCTAGAAACATGTCTGCGTTGGGGTCTAGAGGCCAGACACGAGCTCAAAGT
Organism: Candidatus Peribacterales bacterium; assembly: GCA_021731345.1. Classification (GTDB taxonomy): domain Bacteria; phylum Patescibacteriota; class Gracilibacteria; order Peribacterales; family Peribacteraceae; genus JAGORY01. Next base: position 3,586 of record JAKFXO010000109.1, read on the forward strand.
GCCAAGACTAGACTCTACAGCCACGATCTACGCGTACTTCAAGAATGTCGCTGGCTTACAGAATTTGCTCAATAACAGCGATATTTCGATGGATGACCTGAAGGCCATCCTGAAAGCTGAGTCATTTCATTTCTACCTGACAGAGCGTCATCGACATGCATGGAGCCCAGATGCAATCGTACGAATCCTCGGCGCCATCGGAAAGTCTTGGGTTGTGGGATACAACACCGAGCTCGAACGACTCACGACAAGCATTTCCAGAACAG
>JAKFXO010000101.1 GCA_021731345.1 Candidatus Peribacterales bacterium
ACCAACAACAGCATCAGCGTACGTACGATCATCAATGACGAAAGCGAGCGTGATCACCGTAGACAGTGTTGTCGAAAGAAGGCAAAACGGACACACGCCCTTGAGTTCAAAAACGCTCGCGAGGTACAAGCGGTAACTGAGCATGAGACCGAGAATGATAATGACTCCGACAAAAGTTCGGGCTTGCTTGGAGAATTCGGAACCGAGATATCTCGTGACACCGTACGCAACAAGCCCGCTATACCAAAGCATACCAAGAAGCGGATTCGGAATGCCTGGAAAATAGTGAGCGTACGTTCCTTGCACAGTTTTCGTGCAACTCACGAGCGTATTTACCGTACAGGGTGTCGCCTCACCTGGGTGAAGCAAGACTTGAATATACTGAAGTACGAGATAGAAGGAATCTATCATGCCGATGACGGCGCAAATAGCTAAGACAAGAGCCGCAAACGAATACGACGTACGACGACGGCGAAAGAGTGTGAAGAAAGGCATGACCCTATTCTACTCCGAAACGCGTGCGTGAGACGTGAGAAAGTCCGCATATGCGCGAACTGCGGTGCGTTTTTCAAATTTTTGCGTCACCAAAGCGGCTTCCTTGCCGATGGACTGCATGCGTGATGCATCGACCAACAAGGCTTTTGCCTTAGCGGCGATGTCAGCTGCCGTACCGTCGGTAAACATTCCATTCACACCATCTTGGATAAGATCCGGCATAACACCAACTCGGGTGGTAAGTACCGGAAGACCAAGCGCCATCGCCTCAAGGGCTGAGCGAGGTCCGCCTTCACTCACGGAATTCATGATGAAAATTTTCCCTGAAGTGACCTTCTTTAAAACTGCCGCCTGCGACGGAAGCCAACCGGTAAATGTCACACGAGAACCAAATTTTTTCGCACGATCTTCAGCTTTTTTCTTGAGCGGACCATCACCAACGATAAGCAATGTCACGTCGGGAAGCATCTCAAGTACATCAACCACCGAGAGCAATCCTTTGTTATCGACAAGCCGAGAACAGAACACCAAATCATGCGTCTTTAGCTGATTTTTGGAGGTTGCGATGAGTTCATGATCTAAATAAAACGACGGAACGGTGTGAATGTGTGTATCAGGTACTCCCCACTCGACCAAAAGTTTCTTCGTGGCTCCATTCACGACCCGCACCGCATCAAAAGCCTGACAATGTGATGACAAAAACATCTGAGAGAGTACGCCTCCAATGTATTCGAAGAATGATGCAGCCTTCGGCCAACCGATGACATGATGAATTTCGAGTACTGCAGGAATACGAGTGGTTTTCTTCAGCCAACGTGCACCGATGCCGTTATAGAAAGGAGGATACTCATGCACCGTCATGACATCGTAACGATGTGTCTTATGCAGTTCCCTGCCCTTTTGAAGGATGTAGGAAGGCTGTGAGATCAGTCCTCCGCTTGCAGGATGCAGATAGACGTTGCCATAAAGTACGCGCACCTGTTGACCTGAAATTTTAGGGCAGATGATATCAATTCGCTCGAAATGCGTGTGTAATTCTTTGAGTGTCTCGGAAAATGCACCAGCTTTTCCAGCTGCCACCGTTCTGTCGCCGGAAATCATGAGGAGCTTCATCGTGAAACAGGCGGAAACAGTGCATCAGAAATTTTTTGGTACGTACGAATACTCGTATCAGGTCTCGGTGACGGATATTTCTTGATGATTTCACGGACACTGGCTGCAATCTGCGCAGGGTTTCGCAGCTTTCGCTGATACACATCGGCAATATTCGGTAGCCCGGTCTCTTCGGTCAGAAGTACTGGCAAACATGCTGCACGGGCTTCCAGCGCAGTATTTGGGCTAATCTCCGTGAGTGACGGTAATACCAAAAGATCATGATCATCGAAAGCATGAAGCTTCGCGTCACCAGAGACTGGCGTCTGAAATGACACGCGCTCAGAAAGACCTGCATTCTTCACATGATTTTTCAATTCCGTCTCCATCGGACCTTCACCGATGATCGTCAGACGAGCATCAGGAAGGAGTGTCATGGCATCGATGAGAGCCGGAATATTTTTGAATCGCACAAACCTACCCATAAAGAGAATACGGAACGGTGTGCGTGGCTCATGTGCGACAAAAACACTTTCAGGCATGGCATTCGACTCCACGGTACTTAGAGGCAGTTTTCGGTACGTACTCATATGAATTTCGCGCTGGAATTCGGTGGAATACACGAGCTTATCGAAGCATCGCAGTACTTTGTTCATCACGAGAGAATTCAGGATGCGCCAAAAGCCAAAACGTGAGGCGTACCACTCTCGAAGAGTCATCATGCCTCCAGCATCCGTGTAGCGTTCCCAGAAAAAGTCTCCACCAAGACGTAGGATTTTGATGGGATGACGAAGCCCGCTCATGAGTACCGGCATGCCTGCGCTAATAGAGGTAAACGCGCAGACGTAATCTGCTTTTGTGCCGTGCGCCACGAGCTCCTCACGATACCGAAGCCACCGACGAAGGGGTCCACCCTGCTTCCCCACGCTAAAAACCCAGTATCCGTCTTCCTGCTCAAAGCCCTGTTTGCGGCCGTAGGTCAGAACCACCACATCGTCGCCTCTGGCCGCTAGCTCGCGGGCAAGACCCTGCACATACGTGGCAGGACCACCGATGTCGGGAGGGAAAATGCCGGTAGCGAGAACGATCTTCATGGAATGCTGAACTATGCACCGAGCCGCGCTTTGTACCACTCAACAGTATTTGCGAGACCTTCTTCAAACGTTACTGCAGGTTTCCAGCCGAGTGAGCGCGTATCAGATGAATCAAGTGCGTAGCGCCAGTCATGGCCCGGCCTATCTTTGACGAAGGATAGAAGCGATTCCGGCTTACCAAGAATGTTCAAAATCGCTTTCGCAACATCAATGTTGCGCTGCTCGCTATCCGCCGACACGTTGAAAATTCTGCACGTATCAAATGCCTCAGGAGCCGTCATCATGGTTTCGATCGCGTCGGTGTGATCGGTCACAAAGAGCCAGTCACGCTTATTTTTGCCTTCGGCGTAAATCGGCACCTGCTTGTCCGCGAGCGCCGTACGGATGACGGTGGGGATGAATTTCTCAAGCGCCTGATGCGGGCCAAAGTTATTGGTACAACGTGAGATAGCGGCCTTAATGCCGTACGTACGAGCGGCGGCCAGAACGAGTAAATCTCCCGATGCCTTGCTCGCCGCGTACGGTGAACTCGGACGGAGTGCATCATCAGAATTTTTCGGTGGATCAGTATCCGTCAGATCTCCATACACTTCATCGGTAGAAACATGGAGAAATTTCACAGTCGGAAATGCTTTGCAGACTTCGATCAAACTTGCGACTCCAAGGACGTTCGTATGAATGAATGGAAATGGATCGCTGATACTCCTATCCACATGCGTCTCGGCAGCAAAGTCGACAATAGTATCAATGCCTTGATCTTTTACGATCTTCTTTACGAGTGCGGTATCGGCAATATCGCCTTCAATGAAGGTGATCTTCTGAGCGACCGCATCCAAAAAATGTTTGTCAGCCGCGTACGTCAGCTTGTCGAGAACGGTGACCGTATCACCAGGAAAACGCTCGACATGCCGAAGAACGAAATGTGAGCCGATGAATCCGGCGCCGCCAGTGACAAGAAGCTTCATATGTACATCCTACAATAACATTACAATTTAACAATTTGCGATTGTGTAAAGTGGCCAGTTTTGGTATTGTCCGAGCCATGAAAGGAGTCCTTATTTGCGGCGGCAGCGGAACCAGACTGAAGCCTCTGACGGAAATTACGAACAAGAGCCTTCTTCCGGTCTACGACAAACCACTCATTCT
>JAKFXO010000129.1 GCA_021731345.1 Candidatus Peribacterales bacterium
ATGGATTGTGCACGTCGTATTTCTAGAAAAACAGCGTTCTGTCGCCTTGGGAAATTTCCGTCGCACATCTTCGCGAAGGGAGCGTGAGAAAAGCGCATGTTTGAGGCCGAAGGCCGAGTTTGCGCTTTTCTAGCTCCCAAGCGATTGATGTGCAGGAAATTTCCCAGAGCGACGATTTTTTCGCCACTTTTTTCTAAAAAAAGTGGCAATGAAATTACTCATGCAAAGCAAACCAAGACGATCATCCAAAGCGATACAAAAAACGCCGACGAACGTCGGCGTTTAGGACCCTAGAACCTGGGTGGGGGCTTATTTACCGATTTTCTTGCGCATGAACGTCGGAACCTCAAGCTCCTCTTCATTGAGCTGCGTACCTGCAAGCTTCATGACGGAGTCATCCTGCTTCTCCTGACGTGGCATGAGCGTCTCCTGCTTCTTGTACGCAGGGAGTGAACGAAGTGCAGGTGTTGCCTGATTCATCGTCACCGTCTCTTTCTTCTCCTCAAAGCCAGTGGCGATGACCGTACACTTCACCTGTCCGGTGTACGCATCGTCGATGACCGCACCGAAGATGATATTGGCCTCTGGATCAGCCGCCTCAGTGACGATGCGTGCTGCTTCGTCGACCTCGAACATGGACATGTCATTACCACCCGTGATGTTGAAGAGGATTCCCTTTGCACCGCTGATCGAAAGCTCAAGAAGAGGAGAATCAACGGCTGCGCGTGCGGCTTCTGCAGCGCGGCTGTCGCCTGTACCGTAACCAATTCCCATGAGCGCGCTTCCTGCATCCTGCATGACGGAGCGGACGTCCGCGAAGTCGACGTTCACAAGACCGTGAACCGTGATGAGCGTTGCAATACCTTCGATACCGTGACGGAGAATTTCGTCGACGATCTGGAATGCCTCCGTAAGAGGCGTGGTCTTATCGATGAGAGAAAGAATCTTGTCGTTCGGGATCGTGATCAGCGTGTCGACCTTACCGCGGAGAGCATCCAAAGCCTCCTCTGCCTGCTTGCGGCGGCGAAGACCTTCGAAGCTAAATGGCTTGGTAACAACACCAACCGTGAGCACACCCATACTGCGTGCGAGCTCAGCGATGTACGGAGCAGCACCAGAACCGGTACCTCCTCCAAGTCCTGCCGTGATGAAGACCAAGTCAGCACCCTCGATGACTTTCTTCAGTTCCTCAGAACTTTCCTTTGCAGACTGCATTCCGATGTCCGGATTGGCGCCAGCACCGAGCCCCCTCGTCGTGCCGCGTCCAATGTTCACCTTCGTGTTGGCCGGATTGTGGAACAATGCCTGTGCATCCGTGTTCACTGCGATGAATTCGACGCCTCCCACTTTGCTCGAAATCATGCGTGACACTGCGTTAGAACCACCTCCACCAACACCGATGACACGAATGACCGCATTCGGAGCGATGTCAGGACGCACTTCCTGGTAACCCGAGGAGGTAGCGGCCGAGTCGTCACCAAATCCACCCTGTGAGGACGGCTTCGATGAGAAGGCATTGCTGCCGTTTGGATTCTTGGAGCCGGAGAACAAATTGCGGAGAGTGTCTGACATGGGATAGGGGGATAGTGGGAAATAGGGTGATTACGGAAGAAGGTTTTTGAACCATGAGCCGACCTGAGACGCTGCACGCTTCATGTCGAAGTTGCCCATGTTGAAAGCAAAACCGTTACGGTGTGATCCTTCGCGGATACCCCAGAGGAGTGTTCCGAGAGCCGTTGCGTACGCTGGGTCGTCTACTTTCTCGATGACGCCACCGATCTCGACTGGGAAGCCCATCTGCACTGGAAGTCCGAGGACTTCGCGTGCGATGTCGAGAACGCCCGGAGCTTTGACAGCCGCACCCGTAAGGAGTGCGCCTGCTGGCAGAAGTCCATCGCGTCCAACGCGCTTGAGCTCCTCCTTCACGAGCGAGAAGATTTCGTAGTAACGAGCCTGCATGATCTCAGCCATGTATTTCTTGCTGACGGTCTGCGTATCCATCTTGGAGACAGTCGAAAGGTCGATCATCTCGCGCTCCTGAATTTCAGCTGGGAGCACAGAACCAAATTCGATCTTGATCTTCTCCGCCGTATCAATGGAGGTGCGGAGTCCGATAGCGATATCGTTCGTGACGTTCTCTCCTCCGACTGGCAGACACACGGAGTGGAGGATAGTCCCCTCTTCGAAGACTGCGACAGACGTAGAACCAGCACCGACGTCGATCGTCACAACACCGAGTTCCTTCTGACGCTTCGTAAGCACTGCCTCGGAGATGGCGATCGTCGCTGGAACCAAGGAGTCGATATCAACACCTGCCTGATCAACACACTTCTCAAGATTCTTCACATGCTGGATCTGACCCGTGATGATGTGTGCCTCAACCTCAAGACGGATACCCGTCATACCGACTGGGTTCTTGATACCGCGCTGTTCATCCACAGCGTAGGACTTTGGTTCGATATGGAGAATGCGGCGGTTACTTGGGATGCTGACTGCCTGCGCTGCCTCGAGTACACGCGCTACGTCCTCAACGGTGATCTCAGAACCTGAGATTGCGATGACGCCTCGGCTGTCGAAGGCTTCGATGTGCGATCCGCTCATACCAACGAACACATGGTTGATCGGAAGACCTGCCATGCGCTCGGCATCCTCCAGGGCTGAAATGATATTGTGGATTGTTTCTTCGATGTCGATGACATGACCCTTGCGCATACCAAGTGACGGAGAGAGTCCGACACCAATGACGCTTGGTACCTGTCCCCCATCTGCTGAGTCGACAACGGCAACGACCGTTCTAATTTTGGAGCTTCCAATATCCAGACTTGAGATAACACGTTCCTTGGCCATGGGGTGAGGTGAGAAGTGGGGACAAACGACCGAAATTGATCGATGTGCAGAACAACGGTCAGTCTAGAGAAGCCCTAGTAGATGCCGCAACCGCGTGTTGACTACGTTACGTATACAATAAGGCGCAAAAACACTATGGAAAGTAAAATTACAGATGATGGATACATCACGAAAAAAAATCCTCATTACTACTTTTGTGTTCATCAAAAAATAGATGTGCACAAAAATTATACGTTGGCTTACCTTAGAGCAGGGAGAGTTGGCTCTGCTTTTCCTCCGGTGGTTCTGGATTCTTCACCTGTTTTTTTGCACCGTACGCAGGACCAGAAAAGGTTGCAGCATTTTCAGGTGCCGGAAGAAAGTGTGCCTGCCCATACGGCGTTTCGAGCATCGATAAAAATCTTTTCATGACGAGGGTGAATCCTAGATCTGAAAACGTATCGATGATCGGCTTCGGATCAACGCCTGTGTAGGCAAGATCCTTCAGTGGCACCGGCATCGTGAGGTCTGAGATAAGGGTAGCCATGCGCTCCGTAAAGAATGCTGACTCTCTGTCCTTCTCTAGCTTCTCTTTCCACGCTGGCTTTACCTTATCGAGGTTGTCGTACAAGTTCTTGATCGAGCCAAACTCTTGCAACAAGGCTTCTGCAGCCTTCGGGCCAATGCCGTGAACTCCTTTGAGGTTATCGGAGTTGTCACCCACGAGCCCCTTATAGGAAGGGATCTGCTCCGGTGTGACACCGTACTTCTTCCTAACCTCCGCAGGGCCCATGTACTCAGCAGCTTGGTAGCCCTTGTGGGGAATAGCGACGCGAATGTTCTCGTTGCAGATCTGAAAGAGATCACGATCACCAGTGACGATCGTCACGCGGTAACCATGCTTCTCAGCGTCGCGGGCATAGGCACATGCAAAGTCATCAGCTTCAAATCCGCCACCCGAAACGCTCTTTGCACTAAA
>JAKFXO010000051.1 GCA_021731345.1 Candidatus Peribacterales bacterium
CTGCGAGTTTCTTCAATAGTTGTGCGTGCGCTTTGCTTGGGATGATCGTTCCACCCCTTGGAAGTTGTGCGACCCATCCTGAGAGTAGTCGTTCCGTTTCCGCAACTGGAAGCGCTGCAAGCTCCTTCGTGACTGCTGCATAAAATTCATCCAGTAGTTCCTGTTTGCGCTGCAGCACAGCGTGTCGCCTCATCATGTCGGAGTGATCCTCTGCACGCTTTTTCAGCTGATGCAGGCGCTCAGTTTTCTGGTGTTTCACCGTACTTTGGATCGTGCCAACAGCACGTTCGTGAGCTGCAGTCAGATCACTGACAGCGAGAGCATGAGCTCTCTCAGATGCGAGGATCTCAGCATCAGCTTCTGACGTGATGGCTGCAAGAATATGGGATAAAGCCATGAGGTTGTGAGGGAATTAGCTGAGGAGAGAATCCTTCAGTGCGTTAAGCATGAAGAATGAAATGAGGAATCCGAGGAGAGCGTAGGTTTCTACGAGAGCAGCGAGTGTGATGACGCGACCTGCGAGGCGGCTATCACGAGCGAGCATGTGCATACCTGCGGCACATACTTTTCCCTGCGCTGGAGCGGACGTACCTGCAGCGATGGCAACAGGCATGAAGGCCGAGAAGAGCGCGAGACCTGCTGGGAAGTCCAAGCTGATCTCACCAGAGAGAAGCGGGCCTCCGAAGCTGAAGAGGAAGAGGAGCGAGATCACCATGCCGTACAAACCCTGTGAGCCTGGAAGAACTGCGAGAGTGATTACCTTACCGGCGAGTTCTGGCTTTTCAGTGAGCAGACCTGAACCAGCTTGTCCGACGATGGAGACACCGATAGACGAACCCGTACACGGAATGCCGGTCGCGAGAGCTGCACCGAGAAGTGCGAGACCAAGACCCCAGTAGTTCATGGGTTCGGTAACCGCAGCTGCGCCCTGAGCGAGGACGATGGCCGGAACTGCAAGGAGGGCCAAGCCTGCGGCGGATGAGAGGAGCTTCTTCATAAGAAGATGGGAAAAGGGGTAGGAAGCGAAATTAAACAGCGCTTGAACGTTTGAATGGATTGAATTGTCGTCCGCCGCCTTCGAAGAATTGGCTGAAAAACTCGACGAATTGTAGACGCCCGGAGTGAATGAAGGCGCCGAGGACGTTGAGTGCGATGTTCACGGTGTGACCGAGAATATAGATGAGAATAGTTGCCGGAACACCGAGTGCAGGTGGGAGGAAGCCGCCGATCTGCTGTGCGACCAAGTTTACTGCAAGAGCGAGCGCTCCTGTGACGAGGCCTAGCGCAAGAAGGCGTAGATAGCTAAGCGTGTTGCTCATCATGCCCATCGCAAGATTCAGAAGACCAAGGAAACCGTTGAGCGGGCGGATATACCACACAGATCCGTAACCCTTACCCCAGATCACGAGTGCGAGCGAAGCCCAGATAGACCAGAGTGCGAAGCTCGACCACTCCGCAGGAGCAAGCGCATATCCGATGCCCGAGCCAATGAGCAGAAGCTGCGTCCAGTCGACCCAAAAACCTTCGATCCATGAACCGCGTAGGCCTTTTGAAATTCCTCCGAGAACCATTCCGAAACACAGGTGAATCAAACCGAGAACAATCGAAAGATTCTGGAAGAACGTAATACCTGGCGTTGCGCCGAGATTCCAAATTTGTCCCTTGAACCACATCTGTCCGTCCGCACGAGTTTCTGTGAGGAAGGCAGGTGCCTGATCCGCCGTCATACCGAACCATCCTCCGAAAGGAATAGAGACGAAGAATGTCGCAACGCCTCCAAGCATGAGGAGCCACCATAGTGGTCCATCTTGTAGTTTGATTTTCTTTTTCCAAATAAATGCAGCCATCGCAGCGGCCAAGATGAGACCGTAACCAGCATCGGTGAGACAGAGTGCGAAGAAGAGGATGAAAAACGGAGCAAGGAGCGGAGTCGGATCCAGCTCGCCATTTTGCGGTAAACCGTACAGAAGTGTGACGCTCTCAAATGGCTTGAGCCATGCAGGGTTCTTAATGAGAACCGGAGCCTGCTCCCCCGCTGCTGGTTCCACATGGAACAGCGCGGTAGCTGGAGAAATTTTGTGTAGTTTTTTCTCGAGCGGATCAAACAGACTTTTTGCGATCCATCCAAACAGTGTCACCGTCGACTGCGTCGTCTTCATCGCGCGGCGTCCAGCTTCGATCTCATTCATCCAGCGGACACAGGTACGTGCGTGAACAAGGAGCGACAATTCTTCCGCGAGTTTTTCAAATCCTGCCTGCACATCAGCGAGCTCGTCTTTGACCGTAGCGAGTCGTGCGTTCACCAATTCTGGATCAGCAGCGTGTGCGCTACTACCAAATGTCGACATATCGCTTTTGACGTTTGCAGAGGTGAAGTACGTTCCTTCGTCTGGTGATGCGTTTCCTTTCTTTGCATCACTTGGTAATCGGCCATGGTCCAAGTCTGTCTGTTGCTGTTTTGCATCCGTCAGACGCTGTTCCAGCGCATGCACCTTATCAATGATCGCGCGGATGGACGGATGATTGCCTGCAGCCAGAATGCTCTCAGGGCGTACGTTTTCCTGAGCCTTTGCTACGTCACTTTTGCTCGCGTGTGGTTGCAGTACTGCGATGACATGATCAAGTTCGGCTGCGTGATACGGAAGCTTGGATGTGTTGATGAGGCTTGCATCAGGCAATTCCGAAATTTCCATTACGCCTTCGCGATGGAGAAATTCCAGTAGCTGCGGTTCATGTTTCTTGTGTGCTACAACTGCCACTTTTTGCATCGGGACGATCGCCATGGTGGAAGAGAAGGAGAGGGGTTAGAAAGAGAGGGTCTGTGATGACGCTTTTTTGACGATAGTTTTCAGTTCCGATTGCATCGTGGAACGAGCGTGTGCGTCCACATCAGAGATCGCCTTCGCGCGAGCAGATTCACCAGCCTGAAGAATGCGAGGAATTTCCTCAGCGCCAAAAACTTGCAGTTCAGCAGATGCCGCCGTGCGCTCTTCGGTTTCGATACGACGCTCGGTTTCTGCATACTGCTTCTTCAGAGTGGATTCTTTCACGGTGAATGATGCCTTCGAATTCTGTACTCGTGCTTGTTCGGCTGCTTCATGTGCCGAGATCTCCGAGACGCCGTGAGTTTTTGCGCTGACCGGTGCTGTCATAAAAAGAGGAAAGGAAAAATTCAGTGAAGCGCGTGATACACCAGTTCAGCTGGTTAATCAAGGGTTGGCACCCCTTGGTTCGGAGGCCATCTTTTGAGCGTCACATAGCCAAAGTCATTGATTTTTAAAGCGCATATTTCGCCTTGCGACACGTGAAGAAGATTGCACACCAAAGTCCAAGGTCAATATGCATGATTCTGTGTGTTGATAATGGCGGCATCGAAAGGATGCTGTTAGAACTGATCAAGATAGATCTCATCAGTATCATCGGAAAACTTGGAGGATCAGCCTTGGAACATGTCCAAGGCTATACCCCATCCCGCCAATGTCTTCCGAAGTAATTGAATGTCATTTTTCTTATCGTCATGCCAATACGTCTTCATCCCCATTTTTGCCGGAACAACGAGATTTCGCTCCTGATTATCGATGAAGACTGATTCATCGGGTCCGCAGCCAGCGATAGCAAGCGCCGCATCATAGATTTTAGTCGTTCCGTCGCCCTTTGTAGCTTCTATCGCTCCTCCGACAATAATCGGATTGAATATGGCATGCAGCCCTTCGTCGAGCGCGATCATTTCCATTCTCTCACGAGTATTATCTGTAATGATT
>JAKFXO010000056.1 GCA_021731345.1 Candidatus Peribacterales bacterium
CCACAGCACAAACGACAGCGGATACCGGTAATAGAGGCCGAAGACAGCATCGCGTCCGTGAACCACGGACTGGTTGAGGACAACGAGTCCAGACATGAGCAAAATTGGCAAAAGTCTCGATGTGGAATCAGTAGCGCGCTTCGTTCTGATCAACAAAGCAGAGAGTCCAAGAAGCACAAGAATTACAACTTGCATCAGTGGTGCAGTAGGGAGGTGACTCAAGATGAGGCCGCGTCTGCGGTACGTCTCAGCAAGAACCGCAGCATCTGCGCCGTACTGCAAACTAAGCTGCAACAAGAGTGCGGCAAGCACATAGACGGCGAGAGGCCACCTTTTTCGGAGAACGCTGAGAAGATTTTTCGACGTCTTCCAATCCAGAAGCGCATCGATGCCCTCAACCGTCAGCATGTATGCAGCATGGATGGGTTGCACGACAAGAAGCAGAAAGAGTGCGGCACCGCGCGGGTACATCTTTTTACCATCAGGATCAGAGACGAATGCAAAGAGCGACAGAAAGAACGCGACCATCGTCACCTGCGGATGCATGGACCTTTGCCATCCCCCACCCCAGTAACACATGAAAGCGAGGGTGAGGAGCACCGACAAAACATCGAAACCAACAAAGCGCCGGATGATGAGAAACGCGAGTACGGTCGTGATGAGCGGGAAAAGAATGTCCCCGAGAAGGACCACCGTTGCGAGCTCGAGACGTGTATATGCAGCAAGTAAGCCTTGAGGAAGAAGGGCAAACCCAGCGACAGCAGGAGAGTTTTGATATTCAAAGAGAGAAGCGTTGCCGAGATTCAGATGACCATCACGGACATCCTGCATCAGCGCAAAATAATAGATCTCATCCGCAGAACCGATCTCTGCGCCAAGATCAGCAATGGTAAGACGCTGCTCGGTCCATGCGCGGATATTCGCAGTATTCAGCACAAGCGTGAAAACGATGCCGAGAAAAATACCGAGGCCAAGTGGTGAAGGACGTTTCATCACTGACAGTATGCCGTGGAGCCGTTGCACACGCGACTGCTTCACCGCTAGGCTCTGCGCAATGACAATCCCCTTCGTCCACCCTACGAAACACACGCCTGTCGTCCGTGAAAACGGAGGATATAGGAGCAAAGACACAAACGAGTTCTTTAGAGACGTCGACGGCGTACCGTGCTTCGTGCCGCAGAATCTGGCCTCGCACATGGATGAAGAGCGAAGCGGTCTCGTGAACTGGGTAAAGACGCTCCTTCGGAAATCACCCTTACTCTACCGCTTCCTCATTTTCCTCATCAGTCCGGTGTGCTTCAGTGGACAGTCTGCGAAGCGCTTCCTGAAGCGGTACGGAGCGGACGCCCTCATGCTCAACATCGGCTCAGGTATCCACAAGCCGCGTCCGGAGCTCGTGAACGTCGATATTTTCTACTACAAAGGAGTTGATTTGGTCGCAAACGCAGAGGAACTCCCGCTGCCCACTGGCTCTGTGGACGCGATCATCTGCGAGAGTCTTCTTGAACATGTACCGCGTCCGCAAAAAATCGTCGATGAAATGTATCGCGTCCTGAAACCTGGAGGCGGCATGTACATCGTCATTCCGTTTGTATATCCGTTCCACGCCTCACCCAATGACTTCCAGCGCCTGTCGGTCACAGGACTACGTGAGCTCATTAAAGCTGGCACAGTAGAGAAGATCGGCGCGCGCGCGGGCCCAACATCGGCACTCGTCGGACAACTCGGCACATGGTTCGCCATCGCATTCTCCTTCGGTTACGAACCGCTCTATAACCTGCTGTCGCTTGTGGGACTGCTGCTGTTCTTCCCGTTCAAATTTCTCGATCTCATCTTGGGCTGGTACCCAACGTCCATCCACGGAGCCGGCCAGTTCTACTCGGTATCGATCAAGAAGTAGTCTCCAGACCGTTTTCTGATAGGCTTGAGTCCTATGCATCAGACAGGTCCGCACCGGCTTTCCGTCGTTATCCCGATCTATCAGGGTGAAAAGACGCTACCGTCGCTTCTTTCGGAGCTGACTCCATTCACGAAGGAAACCGTTTCCAAAGGCGGAAACCGATTTTTCATCACAGAGATAGTGCTCGTGCACGACTGCGGTCCGGATGATTCTGGAAAAACGATCAAAGCACTGGCCGATGCACACGCATTCGTAAAACCAGTCTGGCTCAGTAAAAACTTCGGTCAGCACCCTGCGACACTCGCAGGCATGGCGAGCTCGACGGGCGACTGGGTCGTCACCATGGACGAAGACGGCCAGCAGAATCCGTCAGACATCAGCCTGCTTTTGGACACTGCAACGAATGAAGGCGCCCAGCTTGTGTACGCACGACCATCCAATCCTCCACCGCACGGTTTCATCCGCAATACACTGAGTAAAGGCGCGAAGAAAGCTGCAACATTCCTGCTCGGCAACCGTGAGATCGGACACTTCAACAGCTTCCGCCTGCTACGAGGTGATATTGCGAGAAGCCTCGCTGCGTACTGCGGGAACGGCGTATTCCTTGATGTCGCACTCTTCTGGATCACCGCCAGAGTCAGCCGCTGCAATGTGTTTCTCAGGCGCGAACAAGACAGGCCATCAGGATATTCGTTTCGTAAACTCTTCGGACATTTCTGGCAGCTCCTGCTCACGTCTGGCACACGTCCGCTTCGACTTATTACCTTCATGGGCTTTGGTTCGCTAATTCTGGCCGTCTTCATCGCGGTCTACGCAGTATGGGTAAAGTTCTTCCTCGCCGTACCGGTACAGGGTTGGGCATCCATCGTCATCGTCGTTGCATTCTTTTCAGGCTGCATCCTGATGTCACTCGGTGTCATCGCGGAATATATGGCCGTCACCATGTCCATCGTCATGGGTAAGCCTCTCTACGTTGTCACAACACAGCCGACTCCTCCACGAAGAAAGTCATGAAAGAAGCCGTCTGGATCGTTGGGCGCGGTCTGCTGGGTTCCGGGATAGAGTCACGCATCCGAACTAAGAATTCTGAAGCAACGATCTTCGAGGCACCGCGTTTTTCGTGGAACGATCCCGAAAAAATCTCTGAAGAATTTTCCACGTCTATCACTGCGTTCGGCGAATGCGCTAAAAAATGCGGCAGATACCGAATATTTTGGACAGCGGGTCGTGGGATCATGAGTAGCACTGACACGGACATGCAAAAAGAGACCGAGACCCTGCAAAAGTTTCTCAGTATTCTGACTGGAGATACACACATCAACGCAGTCCCAGGCATTCTTGGCTTCGCCAGCTCAGCCGGTGGCGTGTATGCGGCGTCAACGGAAGACGTCATCACGGAAGCGAGTGCCATAGCCCCAAACACCGCCTACGGACGAGGGAAGATTGACCAAGAAGCGCTCATAAAAACTGCAGCCAGTCCACTTCGGGGAGTACTTATCGCCCGCATTGCAAATTTGTACGGACCCGGACAGTCACGAACAAAAAAGCAGGGGCTACTGACACACATCGCTCGCTCGATGCTCGTACGAAAACCCATCCATATCTTCGTTCCGTTTGATACGATGCGTGATTATCTGCATGCGAGTGACTGTGCCATCGACTTCATCAACGCTTCAACACTCGTACAGACCGGAGAGACTGTCATAAAAATCATCGCATCAGAAGAGCCAGCAACCATCGCCACGATCATCGGGTACTTCCGAAGAATTACGAGAC
>JAKFXO010000006.1 GCA_021731345.1 Candidatus Peribacterales bacterium
TCCTGAGGGTTATCTGTGTCCCTGCGTGACCACACCGCACTCGCTAGGGCTGAATCAAGCGTGCCAAACGTGCCTCCGTTTTCTCCGGTGAGTGCTGCATAGCGCGCCGCTTGGAAGTGGCTGGGTATCATCGAGTTCAACGCTTGTAAGTCACCCCATGTCTTTGGGGCTTTCAGACTTGTCGGGGTCGGAGCTTCCGTACGATCAATGGTGCCGATGGCCATGGGTTCGGTGGGAAGAAGATAGATACCTTCTTTGTACCGATTGCCCTGCGTGTTTCAAGCACCGTGTGAGCACATTTCTTCACTCTGTTTATTTTTTGAACAAATCTCAAACGGCTTCAGGAAGAGCTTGCTTCAACGCAGGGTGTACTAGCGTCGCATTGCTGAACATGTTGCGAAATCACGATAGAATGATGCCAATGATTGATGCATTAAAAGCGCGGCTGAAGACAGAAGGCTCTGTCACGTTTCGCGTGAAGGCCAGGCCGCAAGCGCAGACGAATCGTTTTCGTGGTCCGCTTGGTGAGGATACGTTCAAAGTGGATATTGCCGCTACGCCGGAAGGAGGGCAGGCAAATGCGGAACTTGTCCGTTTTCTTGCGGATGAATTTGAGGTTAATAGGGATCAGGTAGAGCTCGTGACAGGCGAAACCTCACGACTCAAGATCGTGCGGATCGTGAAATAAATTCTTCTACTTTCTTTGTCTGCCCGACAAAGAAAGTAGCAAAGAAAGCGCACCGAAAACGAATCCCACGCTCCTTCGCTACGCTCACTCGCCAGACCACAGACCCACACTCCTGCGCGCGCCTGCCCTTTGAAGTTGTCGTGCTATTTACCTGTGATATTGCTGATGGATCTCTTTTAAGCGTTTGTTCGTTAAGTGCGTATAGATCTGTGTGGTTGTGATGCTCGCGTGTCCAAGCATTTCCTGTACTGAGCGAATATCAGCGCCGTTTTTCAGGAGCTCTGTGGCGAACGTGTGTCTGAGTGTGTGCGGCGTTACTTTCTTCACGAGGCCTGCCTGTGCTGCAATCGTACGAACGATCCGTTCAATGGCTTGTGGCTCCAGTCTGCGCTCCTCACCAAGCAGGCTTGGAGCTTGTGAGCGGTTAGAGTTACTAATGAAGAGTGGCTCCCAGTTGTCTTGGCGGCTATCGATGTAACGTTTCACATGCTCAACCGCGCTATCGGAGATGAACACGATGCGCGCTTTGCAACCTTTCCCGATGACGCGGAATTCGCGTGATTCAAGATTCACATCTTTACGATTGAGGTTACTCAATTCACTGACACGAAGTCCGGTGGAGTAGAGGAGATGGAGGATCGCGAGATCACGAAGTCCGTTTCGTTTTGTCACATCAATCGATGAAAACATTGCTTCTAACTCCTCGCGTCCGAGCACTTCGACGGTGCGGCCCGGAACCTTGGGCAGCTCGATTTTTTCTGGGGAAATCGTCTTCACGTCGTTCTTGTGAAGATGCTTCAAAAGAGCTCGTAGCGCGATGAGGTGGTATTGCTGCGTTTTGATATCCAGCGTCACGCCCTGGCCGCGAATGTTCATGCGGTGCAGATGTAGACGGTAGTCACGCACGGTGTCGGCATTCAGCTTTCCTACATCCGTTGCGGGCTTCGCAAACTTTTCAAAGCGCTTCAAATAATGTCGATAATTTTCGACCGTCTTTTTACTTTGGTACTTGCCCACTTCGGCGTGAGTAAGGAAGTCGTAGATGGCGTCTTTGAGTTGCACGTTCTGTATTCTATCACTTACTTCTGGCAACTCGGACACCACACGGTTGTACGCTGTGCAATTTTGGTTGAGCGAAGCTTCTTTTTGCAGACGCGACACTATTGATTTCTACGGCCGTAGACCATGAGCGAGAGCTGGTTCTTGCCCGGTTTTCCGAAGAGATCGGCGAAATCTGAGAAGCTGGTTCCCATGTTTCTAATGCCGTGTTCAAGTGTTTTGACGACTGACTTATAGAGCTTCTTTTTCTCAGCGTCCGAGAGATCGCTGACATTTCGACGTGGATCGATTTTTGCGAGAAAGCACGCTTCATCACCATAGATATTTCCGACACCTGCGATGAACGACTGGTTGAGAAGTACAGACTTGAGCGTGCCGCGCTTTTTGCGCAGACGATTTAAGAAGATATCTTCCGTGACGGTGAGTGCATCGGGTCCGAGCTTTGTCATGCTTGGGTCTTTATCACGTCATTTCCTTCAATGATCCAGAGCCTGCCGAGAGTCCGCGGGTCATTGAAGACCAGAACAAGGTCGTTGCCGATAGAAAAACGAATACGTTCACGGGACAGTGGAGCATCGCTCATTTTCCTGAGTCCCAATCGGCCGCTCATTCTAAGATGGATCATAAGATTCAGACCTTCTGAGAGCTCCATCCACAAATATTTACCGTGTCTGCGGATATCCAGCACTCGTTTACCTTTCAGGCGTTTTGCAAACGTAGGATGGTTTTTTACCATGTTTGGCCGTAACACCTCTACAGACTCGATTGTTCGGCCTCGAAGAACTGGCGCGACTCCTCTGAGGGTGGTTTCAACTTCTGGGAGTTCGGGCATACGAGTGAGACGTTTCAGTCTGCGTTTCCTATCTTACTTTCGAGTTCTTCTCTTGTGAGGATTCCAATCCAACGGTCTGTACCAAGTTCAAAAGAGGGGAGCCGAGAAACTCCTGCAGCCTTGGCACGAGCAGTGGCAGCTTCCAGGGACAGTGCAGTCGCTTTGGATGCCATACAGGTTTGTAGGTTTTTTAGGTTCATTTTCACGGATTTTGCGAGAGTCGCAAGCTGCGCATCCGTTGTGATCGGACGAGCGTGCAAAGTTTGATCAGCCAACTCAAAGAGGTTCTGCTTTTGGCTACACAGAGACGCTTTCGCCATGAGCATTCCAGCTGGTGACATCGGGACGAACACACGTTCGATCATGAGTTTTTTGTCGGCGACAAATTCTTTGAGTAGCCACGGCATCTCCGTCGACGCGAACTCGCGGCAATAGAAACAGCCGTAGTCTTCGTAGATGGTTAGTGTGAGCTCTGCGTCAGCGCTACCTATGAAAATACTACCGGTTCCAGCGCGAATCTCAGTCGGTACCGTTGGTGCATCGCCTACTTCTAGGCTCTCAGGCGTTTCAGTCATTGCTTCGCTTGGCACTTCCTCTGTTACCCCGGAAGCCGTGAGTCCTTCGGATGGCTCAGGTTGGCGGAAATCAGATGGCGGAACTGGTCTCTGACAAGCCGTTAGGAGCGCCATGGTCATGCCGATCATCAGTAGGGATTTTCTCATCAGGAGTTCCATTATACTGCATACGATGAAGAATCGCGTTTCCATCCTTGGCGTACCTGTTGACTGCGTGACGCTTACGGAAGCGCGTGACCGTGTTCTTGCGATGTCTGCTTCTGGTGCGCACCACGTCATGACGCCGAATCCGGAGATGCTCACGGAAGCTAGTCGCAATCCTGACTTCAAAACGTTGTTGCAGTCGTCGGATCTGAATATTCCCGATGGAGCTGGGCTCCTGTGGGCGGCGCGCAGAGCCGGCCACGCATTGCCAGAACGTGTGACGGGCATTGATCTCGTCAGTGCAGTCGCCGGAAGCCCGGGATGTCCGTCAGTATTTCTTCTAGGTGCTGCGG
>JAKFXO010000113.1:0-1146 GCA_021731345.1 Candidatus Peribacterales bacterium
ATACAATATAATATACTTTTAGACAATATTTAGATGAGGCCGACTGCTTTGCGAACCCTCTCCATTGTAGCTTTTGCGACCTTTCCAGCCTTTTTTGCACCATCCTGCACGACCTCCTGTACGTAGTCGGACTTCTTCATCAATTCTTCGCGCTTGGCGCGCATTGGACCGAAAGCGTCCATGTAGGCTGTGAACAGAAGCTTCTTCGCGTCCCCGTATCCTAGTCCTCCCGCGCGGTATGTGTCGGCAAGCGCCGATGCATCCTCCTTCGAAAGGAATGAACGGTGAATCTGAAAAACGGCGCATGTTTCAGGATCCTTCGGTTCGGCAACACCTTTCGAATCAGTGACTATCCCCATGATCGCTTTCTGAATAACCTTCTCGGAACCAAAGAGAGGGATGGTGTTTCCGTAACTCTTACTCATCTTCTGTCCGTCAGTACCGGGAATCACCGCCACTTCGTCACGAATCTTCGGCTCCGGAAGAATGAGGCTCTCGCCGAACGCGTTGTTGAACTTCACCGCAATGTCGCGCGCCATTTCCACATGCTGCTTCTGATCTCTTCCAACCGGAACGAGTGTTGCGTCATACAGAAGGATGTCCGCAGCCATGAGAACCGGATACGTGAAAAGTCCGACCGATGCCGCAATCCCCTTCTGCACCTTGTCTTTGTAGCTGACCGCGCGCTCCAAAAGCCCCATGGGCGTCACCGTGGACAGAATCCAACTGAGCTCAGTGTGCTCGGGAACATGAGACTGGAAGAAGAGCGTCGCCTTGTCTGGATCGAATCCGCATGCCAGAAGATCGAGAATCGCGTCGTTTCGAAATGTACGAAGTTCGTCTGGATTCTGCACCGTCGTGAGTGCGTGAAAATCGACGATCATGTAGAGGCTCATATCCCCTTTTCCAACGTACTCAAGATTCGGCTTCATGGAACCGAAGTAGTTGCCGAGGTGCAACTGACCCGATGGCTGGATACCGGAAAGAATGCGCATGGAAAAATGATAGCATCATTTATCAGAAACGGGATCGGAAAAGTATAACTACATCCAAAGGGCAGGCGCGCGCAGGAGTGGGGGTCTGCTGGCGGGAGTCTGCGCGCACGCGCTTTTTTGGTCCTTTTTTGTCGCTCGGACAAAAAAGGAC
>JAKFXO010000113.1:1156-3416 GCA_021731345.1 Candidatus Peribacterales bacterium
GTACACGTTCGTTGCTGTTTTGAAGAAGTTGAAAGAAAATAGATAGATTGTCCTTTTTTGTCGCTCGGACAAAAAAGGACAATCTATCTATTTTCTTTCAACTTCTTCAAAACAGCAACGAACGTGTACGGCATTGGAGATTCGATAACGACCGGCTTACCTGTCACAGGATGAATGAACTCAACTTTGGATGCATGAAGGAAAAAGCGCTGCATCTTCAGAAACTTTCCAAAAGTCTTATTCGGCTTATCGTCTCCATACACATCATCAAGGATAAGTGGGTTACCCATCATGGACATGTGACGGCGGATTTGATGTTTCTGGCCGCGTTCAAAATTCACCTCAACAAGTGAACATCCACGGAAACGCTCCTTCACACGATAATTCGTATGCGCAGGCACGTTACCGGTACCGCTGCGCGCGGGAAGCGGAATGTCCACCTCTCCAGCATCACGGTTTGGGGAACCAGAAACAATGGCGAGATATGTCTTCTTCCATCCAGCGAACTTGGACTCTACCACCGTCTTCAGAGTGTTCTTGCCCTTCGCAAAGACGACGACACCCGATGTTTCATAGTCGAGGCGATGAATAGGTGCGAGACCTGGATAGTCTTTTCGTAGAAAATCCAGAAGTGGAAGTTTCTGAATCTTTCCCCTGCCCTTCACCACAAGCTCGCCACCGAGTTTGGTCACGGCAAGAAGCCACTGGTCTTCAAAGAGGATGCGTCCTTTATCGATAGGCATACGATGACTATAGCGGAAAGCCTTTTATCTTTCGTCCAAATCCCAGCCGCTCCCAAATCTAGGTTCACCGTAATCAGTTTTTGGATGACCTTGGGTAGAGCGAATACCAAGATCTCCAGCTAGTTTCTGGCCAAATACATGATTTGCTACTTCATCGTGAAAAGCCTCGCTCATACGTAACTTGATGGCTCTGATATTTGCAACTATACGATGAAAATCATCTCCGCATTCAAGCGTGAGTGTTCGAGCAATCTGCCACGAAGCCTGCTTAAGCAGTGACTCGACGAAGATATACGTAGTCTCTGCATCCTGAGATGCTGTAGAACTAAGCAGCATATCAACGTGATTCGGTACATTCTCGATGAAAACTTGCGTGTTTTCAGTGGCAGTATTTTCGCCTACTTCAGAGAGAATTGCTGCGATGCTCATATACTAATTATCAACAAATTTATAATATTGTCAAATACACTCAACCGACTGATCCTCGCATGTCCCTGTACCATCAGTCCATGCGAAGACTCATTCTCAACGCTGATGATCTCGGGATCAACGAACAACGAAGTCACGGTATTTTCATGTGTAAAGAACAAGGAATCCTGACATCAGCCAGCCTGATACCAAATTATCCAGGCAGTGAGAAAGGCGGACGAGTGGCACGTGAAAGAGATCTTTCAACTGGACTCCATCTCAACCTCACCACAGGCTCTCCTATGAGCAGGCACGTCGACATTGAAACACTCATCACCATCGATGGCTATTTTCTTGGCCGTGACACACTCGAGCGAGTGCTACGAGAAAAACAAGTCGACATCGTGCACATTGAGCGCGAACTTAGAACTCAGATCGAATGGTTTTTAGACTCATGGGGACAGCCAACGCATATCGATAGTCATCATCACATACACATTCATCCGGTTATCGCCCCTATTCTCATCACCTTACTGGATCGATATGCGATCCCTTTCGTGCGTATCCCAAGCGAACCGCCACTCCCCTTCGGGTATCAGGTATCCCCGGCGCAATCTTTGTTTATCAAAAATCTCTCAGACAGAGCAGATACGGCACGAAAAATGTTCAAAGCGAATGGCATAGGTAGTACTGACAATTTCCGAGGCCTCGCATTTGCTGGTAACGCTTCAAAAAGAAATTTTCGTCACATCATTGGCCGTCTTCCGGAAGGCACAACGGAACTCATGATGCATCCCGGTAGTCCAAACCCGCAGGGTGAACCGTTCGATGCTGACCCTCAAAGACAAACCGAGATGAATGTCCTTCTTGATACCGAGGTACTGAAAGAACTCGCCGAGCGAGAGATTAAACTCTGTTCGTGGGGTGATCTTTTCTAACTGTTGTAATTTTTAGGAACACTTCTCCAAAACCATAAGACCATTCCAAAACGTTGGATGACAGTTGCCAGCAGTACGCTTATCAAAAAGTATTCGATACTCTTTATGAAGCTCTAAGAAGCGCATTACGGCATTTCTGGGCTCATCCCAATTTGTATCATCAACGATAAT
>JAKFXO010000014.1 GCA_021731345.1 Candidatus Peribacterales bacterium
CTGTACGACCATGTCCGGACCGATAACCGTGCGATTTCTGTTTCGTAGTTCTTGCTGAACCTGATGGCGACTAGGTATTGCATCGTCTTGTTTAGACTCTCTACCACGAAATATTGCATGTGGTCTTTTTTCGGCTACAACAAATACGCCTTCTGCCGTTTGTGTGAATGGAGATCGTGGTATCTCTTTCAGAGATCCTGCTAAACTTGCCCCTTGCACCTGAGGACTCAGTCGCCATTTTCTATGTTCATCTTCAAAAGATGCCTCACTTCCTTCTTCCTTGTCCAAGAGTGCAAGCAAGTCATTTGCTAGGGATATTACCCTTTCAATTGTTGCCGGCGTCTTTTCTATTTTTTCGTTCATATGTATATTTTAACACAAATAAATCAATATAACAAGTTTTCCAGTCAGATTTTTGTATTTAGCTATACTTCGCATACCACTCCACCGACTTTTTGATGCCTTCTGAAAACGGTGTTTGAGGGCTGTAGCCAAGCTTTTTCTTTGCCTTTGAGATGTCTGCAATGTAGTGCGTTACTTCTCCTGTGCGAGCACTCGTGGTGACGATCTTCGAGTCGCTCCCAAGAAGCCTCTTCATCTCCTCTGCAAGATGCAGAATGGTCGTGCCTTCACCGTACGCCAAATTGTAGGTGTCGTTTTTTGCCGTCTCAAATTTTTCGACACCGAGCATCATGCCGTGCACGCAGTCGTCGATATATGTGAAGTCTAAACATTTCTCTTTGCCGAACACATTCATCGTCTCGCCTGCTTTTGCTTGGCGGAAGAAGAGGGGAACGACACGGATAGAATCGTCGTACATGCCGTACACGTTGCTAAATCTCCAGATGATTGAGTCGATCTTGTAGCAGCGCTTGTACGCCTCGAACAAAGCCTCGCCGCCGATCTTGCTTGCTGTGTACGGACTCTCGCAGGTCATGAAGTGTGCTTTGTCCTCGGAGTATTTTTCGCCTGCCGGAAGGTGAATGTTGCCGTATGTCTCGCGAGATGACGCAAACATCGCTTTCTTGATGCCGTTCTTGCGGGCGAATTCCAAGATATTGAAGGTGTCTGTGAAGTTATCCATTGCACGCTCAGGATTTTCCACGAGTTCGTAGACACGGGCGTTGGCTGCCAGATGGATGATCATCTCGCAGTCCGTCGGCAGTTTGCCGAACTCCTCCGCATGACGTAGATCGATATCAATGCGTAGTTTCTCCACCACTGGATTCCACTTACAGGGTTCCCAGTCTGCGCCAATCACCTCGTGGCCAGCCTTCAGAAGGGCCTCGCACAGACGTGTACCAATAGTGCCGGAGGAACCTGTAACGAGGACTTTCATCGGTTCGCAGTGTACCCATCAGCGGGGATAATGTCAGCTTTGGCTTCCAGAGCGGCTTCCTTGGCTCTAAGCTGTCACCATGCTTTCTCTGGTACTGCCGACGTACAACGAGGCCGCCAACATTGCGGCGCTCATCGACAATATCGACGGCGTTCTCCAATCTGTTCCGCATGAGATCATCGTTGTTGATGATAACTCGCCAGATGGTACGTGGAAAGTTGCGGAAGGTCTGACACGGAAGCATCCCGCACTTCGCGTACTGCGCAGAGTCGGACGCAAAGGCTTGAGTTCCGCTGTTACTGATGGCTTTGATATGGCGCGCGGCGATGTGCTCGCTGTCATGGATGCCGATGGACAGCACGATGCGATGCTTCTGCATACGATGCTTTCCTCTCTCAAGGCCGGAGCACAGCTCACTATTGGATCACGCTATGTTCCAGGTGGAAGTGTTGGAGAATGGGTGAGAGATCGTCGCATTATTAGTTCTGCGGGTACGGTGATTGCAAAAGCGTTATCGCGTGTAAAAGTGAGTGATCCACTGGGCGGTTTTTTCGCTTTGCGTAGCGATCTTTACAAGTCTATTCGGCCATCACTTCGTCCTACTGGATTCAAAATTCTCTTAGAAATTCTCGCAAATGTTCCGGCTGCAACGCGTGTCACCGAGATTCCGCTCGTGTTTCGCATGCGTCTTCATGGTCAGAGCAAACTTTCTCTCAAAGTGCATTTCGAATTCGTTTGTCAGTCACTCCGTCTCGGTGTGCGTCGTATGACTTCTGGTGCATGCGCGTTTTGTGCTCCGGCTTTCTGGCTCATTGTAGTAGTTATGCTTGCTGTGCTCACTCCGCGTATTGTCGCACTTCGACTTTTGTACACAGATAGCGCAGTGCGTTCCCAAGCAAAGCAAGCACTCACTGACGCCGCAGCACGTGAAGGTTGGCTCATTTCCGATATGCATATTGTGAGCGTCGGCACCGGAAGCCTCACCATTCTTCATCAGGAACACATGCGAAATCCGCCTCCGCCTGAAACGTGCACTATTGGCTACCGTCCTTTCACTCTCACATGCGAAAACACCCCGTCCTAACGGCAGTCATCTTCCTCGAGATTTTGGCTCTGGTGCTGACTTTTCTGCAGGTTTCAGGTGGTCTTGTGAGCGATGAAGCGAAGTATCTCCTGTCCATTCCGTATCCTCATCCGCCGTTTGTACGAAGCATACTCGGTTTCACGGCGTCCATGCCGATGCATGAATTCTTCTGGAGATTCGTTTGTGCGAGCATCGTGCTGCAGTGTGTATGGTTCGTGTGGGACCTTGGCGATGTTCTGACTCGTCCAAGGAGATTGGCACTCGCTGCGAGCTGGTTACTGTCTGCTGCTGTCATTCTCCAGTCCGGCATGATCGTCATGGCGACCGGTGCAGCGCTGGCAGGGCTCGTGTTCTTGTGGTGGACTCTCCATCCCGCCCCACCAAAGAAGCCTGCTCTCCTAGGTTGTTTGTGGCTTGCTGCACTCTTTACGGCGTATCAGTCAGCGGTCTTTGTACCTCTCGTTTTCTCGGCACTTCTGCGTAGCGAAAAATCGAAGTGGAAAGTGTTCCTGTATCTCTGCGTACCGATTGTTCTTATCTGCCTCTACTCACTCACGAACCCCTACGCACTGACGATCATGTTCCATGTATCGGGTCAGGAAGCCGTCATTCCGCCGCTGACCCGGTTCTTCAACATCACGTGGGTGTGGATCGTTGCTGGTAGCGGACTTCTTAGTCTCATCGGTACGATCGGCATTTTGTCTTCTGTTCGTCTCGATCTTGTCGCGGCCTTTGGCATGCTCCTTGGCTTCGTCATTCTCACGACGCGCTATTACGATGCCATTCTCTTCACGCCGCTTCTCATTGGTGGACTCTTCCTGCTCTTCTGTAAGCGCAGGCTGAACCCTGGCTTCTTCATTGCATCACAGACACTCTCTGCGGCCATTGTTATATTCATCTAATTTCCGACTCTGCGAGAAACGCCAGCTCGTGCAGAGATGAGGGCACTCGCCAAGTATAAAGTCTCCGGACATCTCCTTATCGATGGTT
>JAKFXO010000074.1 GCA_021731345.1 Candidatus Peribacterales bacterium
GCGACCGCAACGTACCCAATACTCTCTAAAGGAAAACGTGGAAGTCGCTGGGAAACGCCGACAGGCCTCTATAAAGTAGAGACGAAAGAAAGCGACCACTTTTCTACACTTGGACAGGTGCATATGCCACAATCCATGCAGTTTTTTGGGAACTTTTTCATTCACGGCTGGCCCTATTATCCAGATGGCACACCTGTTTCCGAGGGCTACTCGGGTGGATGTATTCGCCTTTCAACAGATGATGCGACCAGGGTGTTTGAATTTGCCGAACGGGGAACGCCGATTTTTGTATGGGAAGAGCATGCAGCCGAGCCTCCTGTTCCACTTTCGGATGTACGTCTCCCGAAAGTTTCCGCTAGGGCATTTCTTGTCGCAGATGTGAGGAGTGGCACTGTCTACGCGGAAAGAAATGCTGACAGCGTGCTTCCGATTGCTTCGCTTACAAAACTTCTCACGGCGCTCGTTGCCAACGAGACTATTCATTACGACCGAGTACTCTCAATTACCGGCTATGATCGCGAGCAAACCGATGGTACACCAGGCTCTCTCGCGTCAGGAGATTCTTTTTTTGCGGAAGAGTTAATCTTCCCTCTCATAATGGAATCGAACAACACTGTGGCCTACACCTTCGCTCGTTATTTTGGTTCAGAAAATTTTATGCGCTGGATGAACGACAAAGCAAAGTCTATTGGCATGTGGCACACGGCCCTCGAAGACCCTTCGGGCATTTCTGAACATAATGTTTCTTCAGCGAGTGACCTCTTTTTGCTGATGCGTTACATTCATGACAGTCAGTCGTTTATTCTGAACGTCAGTCGCGAAACAGAAAAAAAGATTCACTCAATCGACGGTCGTTCGTATTCACTGAGAAACTACAATGTGTTTTCTGAGAATGAACAATTCTTGGGCGGAAAGACCGGGTACACCGACGCCGCACAGCAGACCATGACCGCGCTATTTGAGATGCCGAGTGATAACTCCACAAGCACCATCGCAATCATTGTCCTTGGTTCGACGGATAGGAAGGCTGACGTACTCGCACTTCGCAATTGGTTTACGAAAGCGGCAGAATAAATCCTCCTGACTCCTGAACTCTCCTAAACAAGAACGACAGCCGTGAGAAGACGCGCTGCTCGTAACGGTACTCTGACGGAATTTCCCCAATCCTCGGTACAAATAGTCTGCGGAGAAAATGTCGGCGTCCGACAGCACACCGCGCTGGCATCTTGCAGAGTGTTGGAGATTTTGAAAATAAAAGCAGTCAATGAATCACCGCGCACAGTGACATTTATTGTGTCCTCCTATCGTGACACGAAGCCGCTCCGAGTGAGACTGTTTCGTGTGTAGCGTCTCGATTCAATGGCTTTTCTACCTGATTAACGCCGCCATCTGCTTGAGTACTGCTTCGAGTGCCGAAAGCGCTGATGCAAGCTGGGATTGACTTCCTGCGCTTGCACCTGTTCCTCCAGTCACTGATACAGTGACCGACTGCGAATATGTACCCGTATTGGTACCCGTGCATTTCATCGAGTAAGTCGTGTTTGCGCTGAGCGGACCTGTTGAAAATGCCGACTGTGTCGCCTGAGCGGAGGTAAGTGTGCTTGTGAGAACGCCACCTCGGTAGAACGAGCATGATGTCGTATTTTGAGCATTCCAATACACCGTCGTTGCTCCGCCCACAGCGACACTCGCAGGGTTTGCGTACATGGAGAGTACCGGAATCGGTCCTGGAAGGACGGGAGGTAGTGGCTGCGGAGTCGGCGCTGTTGGCTGACTGATAAACGTGAAAGGTGCGTCTGATGTATCTTCCGCATATCCGCTGCCCCCAGCCTGCGGACCCGTAATGTAGATTTTGTATACAGTGCCACCTACGAGCGGTGAGCTCAGGTTGTCCGATTGAGTCCATGAGTACGAATACTTGTTATCCAAGCTCTTGTCGAGACCAAGTGACGGCGCTATCCATGCCAGCCACTGATCGTTCTTATAGAGCGCGATAGATACTGGCGTTGAAATGCCCTGCATCTGCCAGTTAATCGTGTACGGATTGTTTATGACTATCTGTTCACCGCCGTTTGGTGAAGTAATCTTGAGGTCAACGAACGGAGGAGGTGTAATCGAGTTTACGTGAACCGAATCCCCTACGTACAGCGATGTTCCTGTTTTTCTGCAGCTGACAGATACATGACCTGACGTGTACTTACCTGACAATGACCCAATAGACGCGATGGCAGAGATAGGAAGATTCGGCGCACCTGGGAAATCTATCCCGTAGGCTATGCAGGCATCAACCGGGGATGCTATTTTCAGAGACATCGTTATGTTCTGAGTCGGAAGCAGGCTGATTGGCCCTTCTGAGCCATTGACTTGGATGTCTATCGTTCGCGGCAATATCTCAAATGGCGCATCGCTTCGGTCAGTGGCACCGGTCACATTGTTTACGACGCGAACGACATATCCGGTTCCTGGCTGCGGATAGACAGTCGCATTAGTCTGATTCACTATCTGTCCTTCCCAGTGGATAGAAGCTTTGCCGCTCGGCACGATCCTGCCAATTGGTTCATAGACCTTCTCGCCATTTTCTTTTTCACCAAGATACTTTTCTAGATACGCCGTAACCTGGTTAGCAGGATTTATATCAGGATTGTATCCGTATGGCCTCCACGTGATGGTACCCATCTGTCCGACTTCCCATCGCTCACCACCATTTGGCGCAGTGATCGTAATCGACGGCTGGGTGGACGACGTTACTAGTACCGGATTACTACACGCAGCGTAGCTGTTTCCTCTCGTGTCAAAATTGCACACTTGGTAGTGTTGTCCGGCTTCGATTGGTTTTGTAAATGAGCTTTGCGGTATTGTAAGTTCGGTTTGGTATCCCGTGAAGAGGGTTGTATTGGCACACGAATACGGGAACTGCGGAGATGTAAGGCTAAAATAATTTCCCTGACTATCTTTCATCTGTAGGCACGCACTCGCTTGTCTAGAAAAGCTAAAGTGCACATGACCTGATGCATCAACTGATATGGCATTTAAGGGAATCCCCTGGGTAGTGCCGCTCTCGACAGTGATCGGTGCCGTAGCTATGACATTGCAGTCGGCTGTGCCACAATTCGCCTCGTTTATCCCGAAGTGCCGTCGCAGCTTTGCTACGTAGGTGCCAGGCGATGTATACGTATGGCTTTGGAATACCGCGAGAGGCAAGAGATTTGGGCTGCAACCACCATGGCCGCATCCAACTGATATCTGCGAACCGTCGCCGTATTCTAGCGTGTAGCCCGCGCTGCCAGCGTTTCCGGAAAAATTGACCGTGAGCGGAGCTGCGCCTGATGCTGGAGAGGCCGACAAAGATGCCCCTGGCGGATCCAATGGCTGAGGCAAAGTAATTGTTCCGCCGCAAACCTGCGCAATCC
>JAKFXO010000128.1 GCA_021731345.1 Candidatus Peribacterales bacterium
TGCTTACTGCTCCGGTAGAAGGCATCATCACACAGGTGAACGTGAAAGTCGGTGAAATCCGCCCGTCATGCCGACTTTCAAGCCTTCTGGAGGTGAGAGGAAATCAAGCTTGATGCGATACTTTGGTACACCGTCTTTGTCCGTCGCTGCGGTATCAATGCTTCCGACGCGTAGCGCAATCGGCAGACCACGGAATGCATCGAGTGTGATGGAACCGGTCTGACTGAGCTTCACTTTCGGAATGTCGACTTCGGATACGAACATCTCGATGCGATACGGTGACGTACCGAGCATCGTGATAGATGGTTCGGCTGACGGGCGGATTTCACCGACTTTCACGTTCACCTGTGTGATGATGCCTTCTACCGGAGCAGTAAGCACCGTGTCATTGAACTGTGCTGCAGCGCGTGCAAGATCTGCCTGAGCCTGACGAACACGAGCGCGTGCTGCGTCGATATCGGTCTGACGGGCTGGAGCTTTCTTGAGTGCGAGCTGAGCTTCATCGATAGCGAGTGATGTCTGGTACGTAATGATGTCCGACTTCGCGCGGTCGCGTGTGCCAGTGAGGCTGACAATCTGCGCCTGCTGGGACGCAATGCGTGTGTCATAGGTTGCGGATGCATCCTGCAATGACTTCGCAGTTGCATCCACTGCTGCAAATGCTGACTGCACTGCGGACTTCTGTGTTGCAATAGAGGTTTTATTCGTCTCACGTGAGGTATTCGTAAAGTACGCAGTGAGGGCAAGATTTGCGATGATGTCATAGGAACGGTTTGCGATGTCCGTAGACTGAGATACGAGTGCGCGAGCTCTCTGCAATTTCTGGAGTGCATCCTGATAATTGAGCGGTGTTCCAACTGATGCCTGCACACTATTGATCTCAGACTCCAATGTCTGCATGTTCATGATGAGCGTGTCGTAGCCGGTTGGCTGAGACTTAATGACCGCATCACTGACATCGTTTGCGTTAAACACACCGCGAATAGCGAGCACGGACGTCTTAGCCGTCGCGAGCTGCTGCGAGATAGTACTTCCGACTGCGGATACCTGTCCTGCAAGACTGATATCAGCTTCGTTCTTGAGTGTTGTGAGCTGAGACTCGGCAATCTTCAAGTTGGCATCGGCACTGGCAGCTGTCTGCTGCGCAACTTCAAGCGAAGCGCGTTTGTTATTTACACCAGCCTGCACAATAGCGATGTCCTCTGGACGACTGCCTTGCTCGAGAGCTGTGAGTGCTGCCTGAGCCGACTGCACGCTGGCACTAGCACTCGCGATGCTTGCGGAGAGCGTTCCAGAACGAAGTGATGCAAGTCTCTGACCGGCCTTTACTTTGTCTCCTTCTTTGACGAGCACCTGCGCTACGACATCAAGAGATGAAAACTGGAGAGCCAAGTCTTTTTCCGAAACGACGGTTCCCACTGCTTCCACTGCCTGCTTGAGGTCACCGCGCTTTGCAGTGTCTGTCACATACACCGGCTGAGTTGGACGCGTGACGGCATACACAGCCCAAGCGATAAAGAGGATGACGAGAACGGCAATCGTCGACTTCAGGTGACCCCGGAGAAACCGGTAGACACGCTTGATGCGAGCGAGGGCGGAGAGGAGGAAAGCTTTCATAAAAGGGGGTGTACGATAAGGAAAATGGTTAGCGTGAGCAATGAGTGATGAGCTTCTGCATGATGGACCTGAGGGCTACCTGATCGGCAGGAGAGAGGACGGACAAAATTTGAAGCAATATTTTACGATGCTCGAACATTGTCTTTTTCAGTGACTCAGCTCCAGCATCGGTAATATGAAGACGGACAAGCCTCCTATTCGTGGCATCGGTCGCTCTCGTGATGTGGCCAACCTTCACAAGCCTATCCACAAACGACGTAGCAGAAGGAGATGTGACGCGGAGCATTTCAGCAAGCTCTTTCATCGTGATGCCCGGATGCGACTGTATATAAAGGAGGGCATGCATTTGCGGCATGTGCATACATCCATCAGCGTTCTGAAGCGTCTTTTGCTTCAAGCAACGCCCAAGATCAAACATGAGCTTTGCAATGTCGTCGGAGGCAGGGTCTTTAATCATATTTCTAATAGTTAGACACTCTAAATTTTAGTATATCATATAGTAAAAGTCAATAGTCCTGAATTATCTACTTTCAGACCTATAGACCAGAATATTGACAAATAATAGTATTGACATTAAATCGGTAAAAAGGTTCAATACTGCGACTTCAATGAACCGATCCCTCTCCGTCATCGTCGCGCAGGAGTTCATTCGTGACATCGCAGAACTAACGTCCAATCACAAAGGACGTCAGGCACTCGCCTTTTCCGACAGGGAAGACGAAGCCTTCGAATGGGCCGAAATGCAGGCAAGGGGATATCTCACAGAGGCGAATCTTGTCGAATACCGTGATTACCGTATCGACAAAGACCCGATCGGTAACCTGCTCGTGACCGTCTACGGAAAAGATCGATCAAAAACCGTCATGGCGGGCTCTCACGTGGACTCGGTTCCAAACGGCGGCAAGCATGACGGTGTGGACGGTGTGGCGTCGGCACTCGCGTATCTCCGCTCGTTTATTCAGAGTAAACAGAAAGACACGAATTTCACATTCGTTGTGTTCCGTAGCGAGGAATCGAGCATCACCGGAGAAGCATGTCTCGGAAGTAAAGTCATCGCTGGCGTGGTGTCGGAGACGCGCCTCAAGGCGATTGGATACGGCAAAGAGGTACACGAACGTGTACTTTTGGAAGAACACATGCGCGAACGTTACGGGCACCCTAGTTGGGATGGTATTTTAGAAGAGCGCGCAAATCCGTGGGTCAGGGACGGTACGTTGTATTTGCCGAAACGCGGGTTCAACGGCAGGGGCAGACGTGATATGCAAGTGATGGCCTACAACGAGCTTCATATTGAACAGAGCGCCGTGCTTTTCAAAAACGGATATCACGCAGGCATCGTTTCGCATATCGGCGGTTCGATGAATCGAGAGTTCACGCTCGACTGCTGCCACCTTCCGTCCGAACAGACCGAAACCTGTAACCGAGCGCGTTCGGTATGGACGATTACGTTTCTCGGCGAGCCGGCACACACCGGCGGAACGCCTCACAATAACGAACCCGATAAACACAAGTCTTCCGCCGGATGGCATCGTAAGGACGCGCTCATCGGCGCGTGCACATTCCTGCAGCAAGCGCTGGAGGCTGGTTTGGACAT
>JAKFXO010000137.1 GCA_021731345.1 Candidatus Peribacterales bacterium
TCAGTCCGTCCGCAAGCGCGATGCCAGGGTCTTTATCGGCGATGAAAATGTTTTCGGCAGGCACACCGAGAATACAGAGGAGTTGCTCAAGGTACGCAGGGTGCGCACCAATGCTGAGAAGTCTTTTGTCAGACTGCGTGAGCAACTCGATGTCTTTCTTCGTGATGAGTCCGGTTCTGGCGTGATGGCTCGGTCGGTAGAGCCACGAGTACTTGCCCACGTTCTTCATGCGGTCAGCGTCTGTGTCATCCAGCTGCCCGGGGAACATGCGCTTTTCGAGCGCTGCAACGTCAGCGACAAATGCTTTCTGGCCATCATCTGATGCGGTCTTAGGCATAGCGGAATACTGATGCGGATAGAGAAAGAGTCAATATGATGCGACGATACAAAGGCAGCGTAGCCTCGTTATCGCTGCTGCGAAGTAGCTCCAAGCGCCTGTTTGATGAACGTCATGACCTGCGGCGTGAAACCAAACTTGGTCTGCACACTATCGGGAATCATGTCATCGATGGCCT
Organism: Candidatus Peribacterales bacterium; assembly: GCA_021731345.1. GTDB lineage: Bacteria > Patescibacteriota > Gracilibacteria > Peribacterales > Peribacteraceae > JAGORY01. The sequence goes on from JAKFXO010000137.1 coordinate 516, forward strand.
GCACGACGTTCGCTTTGCCACGAAGCCCTGGGAATTGCTTCATCACCATCGCCACGATCTCCTGAGCCATTGGACTATCAGGCTTCATGCCTTGTTTCATAGCAGCTTCCACTTTGCTGACAATTGCGGTGTTCTTACCGCTGAGCACGCCGGATGCGAGTGATGTGAGAGTGTTGAAAAAAGACATGAGGAAAAAGAGGATAAGGGAAATCTACCCTGTATTCTTGCATGATCGTTTGCTGACCGAAAGGCTGATCAAAAGATTTACTTCTGCCCGTTCTTCTCAAACAGAGATGTTTCAAGTTCGGTACTGAATGTTCCGTACGACGTATTTTGTACGAGCCATGTTTCGAGACTTCGGAAAATATTGAAGTGCAACGCTATCGCACATGTGATGAGTAGTACGCCTGAGATCTGTTTTACATATCCGCTGTACTGGTTCAGTGCTCGAACAGAATGAACGATGGCTTGTCCGCCGTAGCCGATGAGTAGTAGTGGAATACCTGCTCCTAGTCCGTACACGCTCAAATAGAAAAGTGCGGTAAGACTTGGCTCTTCTCGTACGAGTGAGAACGCAAAACCAAGTGCAGGCCCAGCACACGGAACCCACACAAAGCCCATGGTCAGACCGATGATGAATGATGTCAGTAGAGACTGCGAACCAAGCGATCCGCGCGCTTTCTGTTGCACGGCAAAGCCAACTTGTTGAATGCGGGCAGCTACTCTGCCGCCAATCTCCATCGCGATGACGCCAGCCACCGCGCTAGTGACAACACCTGTCCACCCTAGACTGAGAAAGAAGACGCTACCCAGGACCGCACCAAGAATCTGAATCCAGCGCGTATGAAATGTGAAACCGAGACCGAACAGCAGCAGAATGTAATACGTCGATACACGAATGATGTCCGCGAGTTGGATGAAATTACTGAGGACAACTTGTAGCAAGAATGTTGATCCAACGAAGCTGATCAGCATGCCCACTATCGTCACCAGAGGACGCAATCGATTCTTATCTGCAATGCTGACCCCAAGAACAATAGGGATGAGCGGAAGAATGCAGGGAAGAAGAATGGTGAGTACTCCAGCGATGAAGAGCGTGAGAGCAAGAGTGAGCATGCGTGATCAGAAAATTCAGAAAGAATTAGGACTGTAGAAGTGCTGTGAGCTGGTCATTTGTAGGGCCCTGAATTTTTTCGATCATGTTTCCAGCGCCATCAACTTTGACAAACGTGTGCTGGTACGTGACACCGTATTTCGTAGCCAGAGCCTTCTCTGTATCGTAGTTGATTTTGTAGGTCGTGAGTTTTCCTGCGCCGTCTGCATACATTGATGTGAGACTGCTATCCGCAGCCTTGCATGTTGGGCACCAGGAAGCATGGAAGAAGAGGACTTTCGTTGTGCCATCCATGACGACGGTGTCTGCAAGAAGACTTGCTGTGTTGTCTTTGTACATTCCTGCCTCTTTCTTCATCATCGTATCTTCTTTTTTCTCCATCATTCCTTCAGTCTTTTCCATGGCCTTCTCCATGGCTTCAGTGCCTTTGTCCATCATGGCATCTCCTGCTTCCATGGCTTTTTCCATAGCTTCGCCATTTTTCTCCATGACAGGAGTATCTACTGGGGAACATGCTGCAAACAGCAGGGTAGGAATGATCGCGAGAGCGAGTGAGTACTTTTTCATGATTGTGAAGAAAGAAGAGAATAAATTTACATTCCAATCAAACTTTTCAGATCAGCCTCTTTCGGTGCTGCGACTTTGGAGATCATAGTCCCTGTACCGTCGACCTTTACGAGAGTGTCCTGCATCGTGATGCCGTATTTCTGCTTGAGCATCGACTCAGTATCATAGTTAATTTTGTACGTAGCGAGAGCTTTGGTTCCGTTTGTATACATACTCGTAATTTTTGCATCTGTTGCTTTGCAGCCAGGGCACCAAGAAGCGTGGAAGAAGAGAACTTTCATCTTTCCGTCATTGAGAACTGAATCAGCCAAAAGTGTGCTTGTAGCATCAATATATGTACCAGACATTTTGATAGCTTCTTTCTTTTCCATCATTGTGTCTTTCTTCATCATCGCATCGGTCTTCTTTTGCATCATAGCCTCTTTCTTTGCCTGCATAGCGGCCTTGCGCTTCATGATCATGTCCTTCCTCTTTTGCTGTCTGGTCATTTTTGCTTCATCTTTCTTCATCATTGTGGTTTCAGTCGGACTCGTGACACTCGTAGTTTCCATGCTCATTGCGAGTGCACTGCTTGCTGAAAAAGCCATGACACCTGCAGTAAGACCAGAAAGAAATTTGTGAGACATAATCATAAAAAAGTGAAAATGATAAAATGCAAGAAGCAGTGTAAGTCCACAAACTTTTTTTGGTTGTAGCATGCGCTACATCTCATTCTTTGAGTGTAATCAGGCCTTTTGCATCTACCTCAATGTCGCCCTGCATCTTTAGAATTTTGATGCTACGCGTTACGGTGACACGATTGAGACCCGTTAACTCCGCAAGTTTTTCGTGTGAAATCGCAATTGCAGGATCTTTAACGATGAATGAGAAGGGATTACGCTTTTTCTTTTGATAGCGCTTTAGCTCTCCAAAGACTCTTTCTGTCGCACTTCCCATATCAATATGGAGTTTATGTT
>JAKFXO010000118.1 GCA_021731345.1 Candidatus Peribacterales bacterium
AACGTGGCATCAAAGTGCCGTTTGTGTGTGGAGCTACCAATCTTGGCGAAGCGCTTCGTCGCATTAGTGGAGGGGGCATGCATGATTCGTACAAAAGGTGAGGCAGGAACAGGTAACGTTGTCGAAGCGGTGCGACATCTCAAGCTGATTAAAGGTGAGATGGAAGCACTCAAGTCCATGTCAGCCTCAGGACTCAAGTCCTACGCACAGTCTGAACGTGTGCCTCTCGATCTTGTATTGGATGTAAAAAAGGCCCAGCGCTTGCCAGTTGTGATGTTTACGGCAGGAGGTGTTGCTACCCCTGCAGATGCAGCACTTCTCATGGAGCTTGGTGCAGAAGGTGTCTTCGTCGGATCAGGTATTTTCAAATCCAAAGATCCATCACGCATGGCAAAGGCCATTGTGCAGGCCACGACGCATTACAAAGACGCAAAAAAGCTGCTGCAGGTCTCGACTGGTCTCATCGGAGCGATGGCTGGACTTGAAATTGCAGCACTCGAAACAAAAATGTCCGAGCGAGGATGGTAGAATAGATGCATGGTTACGGGAGTCCTCGCATTTCAGGGAGATTTCGCAGAACACTTGCAGGTTCTTTCGCGCATGCATATGCCATCCGTGGAAGTTCGTACAAAAGACGACATGTCGAAGATTGATGCGCTCATTATCCCAGGCGGGGAGTCGACGGTTATCGCTAAATTTTTAGAAGAAACTGGTGTGGGTCGAGAAATTCAGAAGCGAATCAAGAATGTAAAACATCCGCTTCGCGTCTACGGCACATGTGCTGGGGCCATCGTTCTTGCGCGCAAGGCGACTGGAAAAAATGCGCCAAAGACACTCGGGCTTATTGATGCCGTTGTCGATCGGAATGCATACGGAACGCAGGTCGACAGTTTTGAGGCTGAGCTCAAGATTTCCGGCATACGAAAACCTGTCCCAGTTGCATTCATTCGTGCTCCAAAAATCGTTTCTGTGGGTAAAGGCTTAGAAATACTTTCACGCTTTCGCGGCGAACCTGTTTTGATTCGGCAAGGCAATGTGATGATAGGTACGTTTCACGCAGAAGTACGCGACTGCACTGACATTCATCGGATGTTTCTCGCGTAGGCTTACAGAAGCTCTTTCATGAGTTCTGTGACGTCGAATTTTTCGACTTCCTCCACTGCAGTGGTGGTTTTTCCTTGGCGCGGTACGAGGCGCTCGTAGAAATTTGGTACATTTTCCGTGCGGTACAAGATGCCGGTAGCGATACGCTTACTTGTATCGATGGCGAGTGCGCGTGCTTTCTTGAAATCAGTTGGATCATGGCCTTCATCTTCCACTTTGTAGTACTTTTCCATGAGCATCGTATGGGTTGCAAACTTGTTGTACGTTGGACAGGCCTGAAGAATGTCTACGAACGCAAACCCTCGGTGGCGAATGGCTTCCTTCAGCACTGCTGTGACTTGCTTAATGTCACCGGAGAACGCGCGAGCTACAAAAGTGGGCTCCAATGAGAAGATGAAGTCCATGGAATTGAGCGTCATTTCCGGCATGCCGTTTGGCGCAGTGTTCATCGGCTGGCCTTGCGGCGTGAGCGAGCTCGACTGGCCGGTAGTGAGGCCATAGTTTCCGTTGTTATGCAGAACAAACGTGATGGGGTAGTGACTGCGTACGGCGTGAACAAGGTGTCCGATGCCTTCCGAGAAGCTTGCACCGTCGCCGCCGAAGGCAATGACAGGAAGTTTTGGGTTTGCAATCTTGGCTCCTGCGGCAAATGGCAAAACACGGCCATGTAAGCCGTGAAAACGGTATCCCTTTAGCTTGTCGCTTCCGTTGCCGTGACATCCGACGTCAAAACAGAGGAGACACTGGTCGGGTGCAATCTTCAGTTCGGTTAGTGCGGACTTCACTCCGGTCCAGATGCCGTAGTTTCCGCAGCCGTCGCACCATGTGCAGCGGTTGTCGCTGTGGTAGTCCTTCATCATTGGGCCTGTGGCGTCGAGTTTGATGGCCATGATTACGGAAGAAGGGGGGTGATGAGGCGAACGAGCTCGTCAACGAAGAACGGACGACCGTCGTACTTCAAAATTTTGGATTCAATGGCGACTCCGCACTGCTGACGAAGCATCATGGCGAGTTGTCCCTGGAAATTTCCTTCGATGAGTATGGTTTTCTTCGCCGACTTTGTCAGTTTTTCAAATTTTTCAGTTTTGAGTGGCCACAGATATGTGTAGTGCAGGTAACCGATTTTCTTTTTCTTCAATTCCTCAGACTTCAATGCATCAATAACGACGGATTTTGTGCTTCCCCATCCGATAAGAAGTGTCTCAGGGTTCTCGGCGCCGAATAATTCTGGTTCAGGAAGTGCCGAGGCGAGCGCATCCATTTTTTTCATGCGCTTTTCGATCTGTTTGATCGCATTTTCTGCAGTTTCATCGACAGTTCCATCTCCATTGTGCTCGTCACCCTGCGCTACATAGGTCGCAGCTTTGGCTCCAGGAAGCCATCGTGGTGAGATTCCATCTTTTGCAGATGGGTCGTACCTGTCTGACGATTTTAGCTTCTTGAGTTGTTCAGCATCGGTGACGAGCGAGCCTCTGTCGATCGTGATTTTCTTCTGGTCGTAGAGCTGTTCAGTGTAGAGAGCCTCCATCGTCTGCTTGTCCGTCATGAGAATGACGCTGATTTGATATTTTTCAGCGATATTGAAAGCTTCGTTCACGAGATAGAATGAATCTGTTGCATCTGCGACTGAGAGAACGCAGCGCGCGAACTCTCCGTGCGAAGTTCCGATCGCCATGAGTAGATCACCTTGCCCTGTCCACGTTGGAAGACCGGTAGCCGGACCTGGACGCTGTGCAAGAACGAAGACAGATGGATTTTCGATGATCGCATTGAGTGACACTGTCTCGCTCATGAGGTCGAAGCCTCCGCCGGATGTGCCGGTGAGCGCGCGCGTTCCCATGTGCATGGCACCCGATACAAATTGCGCCGCTGTGATCTCGTCTTCAGCTTGCTTGATGACCATTCCGGTTTTGTTTTGGATCTCCGCAATGAATGTAAGCAGGGG
>JAKFXO010000124.1 GCA_021731345.1 Candidatus Peribacterales bacterium
GTCAGACCGAAGTCCCGGTGCAACGGGGCTCACATCAACACTGATACCGATAGTTCCTCCAACTTTTCGTTGCGGCAGAGTCATTTCAAAGAGCGCGAGGAGAAGTCCTCCTTCACTGATGTCATGCGACGAAAGCAGAAGTTCTGCTGATACGGCTTTCGACATGAAAAGAACTTCTTTCAGTACCTCAGGCAAATTTGGGGAAGGAACATTGGCTCCAAGAAGAGCGTTACTCTTTGAACCAGAAAGAATTTCAAGGACGTGATAGTACGCACTACCTCCACATTCATCTTTTCTGTCTCCAATGAGATACAGCTTAGAACCAGCTTTTTTCAGTCGCATGGAAATCGCTTTTCGCGCATCGGGCATCACACCTGCGATACACACGTTAGCCGTCGGATCGATGGGGCCATCCTTCGTAGCGTTATACAAACTGACGTTGCCGCTGACGACAGGAATATCTTCACCTTCGATACTGATACCGCGAGCCGCATCCGCAATGCCCTGCACACCCTTCTCGAGTGCCCACAGGTGCTCTGGGATTTCCGGATTGCCGTAGTTTAAGCAGTCTGTGATGCAGCGGGGGAGTGCACCTGCGGTTGCGATGTTACGAACGTTTTCGATAACCGCATTCACACCCTGCAAGTACGGAGAAATACGACCGTAACGACTGTTACCGCCACATGCGAGCGCAACACCGGTGTACTTATCACTCTCCGGCAAATCTTTCGTCCAACCCGGATGCGTACCCTCTAGAACGTAACTCTCAAGATCGATGAGTGGCATGATGACCGAGCAGTCACCTTCACCTGGTTCAATAACCGTATTACCAAGAATATTTTTATCGTAATGACGGAACACGCGAGACTTGCTTGCATGCGTTGGCTGCGTGATGAGAGCCGTAAAAACTTCATCCATTGTGAATGCTTTTTTCGAGACTTTCACGGTGTTACCGACACACGAGAGTGTGGGTTCTTTAAACGACGTAACAGGCGCCTTGGTCGGACGGACGTACTGAAGACCCGACGTAATATCTTCGGACTTAGCACTACACACTTTTTCACCCTTATACATCAATGTATACGTGTCGTCCTCCGTGACTTTTCCGATGACGCTGGCGCGAGCGCCCTCTGCGACTGATGGCAGACTCCACGTCTCGTTGTAGTGTTCCAGGATCATCTTTGTCAGAGACGGGTGACAAATCCAGCAGAAGCGCTCCTGTGTTTCAGCACAGCCGATGACCTGCGGTGGAAGGCCTGGGATAGCGGTGTGAATTTTCTCAAGATCAATGAGCGCGCCCATACCAACTGGTGCAACCTGCTCGACAGATGCACAGACGTTTCCTCCAGCTCCAAGATCTTTGAAACTCACTTTATCGAGCTTTTTCTCGCTGACGAGACGATCAAACAATGCGTAGCTAGAAGCCAAAAGATGACGCTCAAGAAACGGATTCGGCTCCTGCACAGCGCCTGCGTTTTGCTCTTTGTCTTCCTCTTCCATGACAACGCTTGCAAAAGACGCACCGCCAAAACCACTTTTATCCGTCGGCTTACCAACGATGATAATGTCGTAACCTTCTTTACCAGCCTCTTTCTGGGCATAGCTATGAATGATCTCATCTTCACGGAGTAACCCGAGCGAGACGACGTTCACGAGACAACTCTTGTTGAACGCATCATCGAACACTGTGTCACCGCCTAAGTTTGGAATACCGAGCGCATTGCCGTAACCAGCCACTCCACGGATGACTTCTTTTGCGACTGCCCGAGTCTCATCGGACTTCAAGTCTCCAAGACGAAGTGAGTCCATGGCACCAATAACGCGCGCACCCATACACAGAACGTCGCGAACGCAACCACCAACACCGGTCGCTGCGCCTTCGTACGGCACAACTTGTGAAGGATGATTATGCGACTCGTGACTGAGAACCAAACCCCAACGCTTCCCCTTTGGTCCGTTCGTAATAGCGATGATGCCGCTATCTTCTTTTGGACCCAAGATGACGTGCTTACCTGTTGTCGTAAAACCTTTCAAAAATCTGCGGCTCGATTTGTAGCTACAGTGCTCACTGCCCTGAATTCCCCAAATCGTCGCCTCTGTGACAGTTGGAGCACGCCCAAGCATTGTTTCGATTTTTCGAGCCTCTTCAACCGTTAGTCCAATCAAGTTTTTTGAAAGACACGCCTTTACCTCGGCGTCGGTCATCTTCGAGAAATGAAGTGTCTCTTGAGGCATGGGGTGCATGGATTCTAACGACTTCATGCATCTTTCAAAAGCCTCAGTCAGTGTTTCTTTTATTTATGCTACCCAAACACGGTGAGAGAATAGGTCAATGTGGCCAGCCTGTACGAAGAACATGAGCGCGACTCCGATGGAGAATAGAACCCACAAAACGCGCACTTTCCACGAGTGCCAGTGTCGGAACTCCGAGAGCATGGACGCCGCAACGATGATGAGCAGAATGAATGGAGGAAGCATGTAGCGAATCACCGAACGAATTTTGACAGCTTCCAGACCCGAGACCGTCACAAAGAAGAGCCCGCCTGCTGCAGCGCAAATCAGAATATGATCAATTTTGGATGGGTCACGTGGGTTCTTGATGATCGTCAGAATTTCACATGCGAGGACAATCATCGCAAATCCAAAAATAAGCGGAACAGAAAGCCTGCTTACGCCGTCAGGGTCCACAAATCCGTCCCAACTCGTGAAGGGTATGACAATCTTATAAATCTCCGGTTTAAAGATGGCCTGCATGTCCGGCTTAATGCCCCAACCGAATGACTGTGCATGCGAATAAATATTCCATTCACCGAAAGCTCCTTGGCAGTACAAAAAAAACGAGGCTGCACCAAGCCCTGTGAAAAGAGCGACAGTGTATGGCTGGAGCTGTGTTGGCAAACGACGCGTGCGCAGGACATGACGAACAATTGGGAACACAAGAAGCGGAATACCGACGATGCGTGTTGCGGACATCACAAAGCCGTGAGCCGACGCAAAAAT
>JAKFXO010000055.1 GCA_021731345.1 Candidatus Peribacterales bacterium
CAGCATCACAGCAGATGACATCGACGCAGCGATTGCTGGCACCCTCTTCCTCGAGAGTAATGACGGTCTTTGTCAGAATAAAGATGATATGTCAGGAGATCCGTATGATTTTGTACAGGGTGGATCATTAGCGCCTGGGTCATGTCTCTCACTCCAAAACGATATCCTAGCGCTTCTCAATGCAGAGCAGGAAATAGAGCAACTCGGTACTGATCTCATCACGCTCGCAAACAGCGCCGAGCTCAGTATTGCCGATGAGCCGCATAGGCCTTTGGACATGGCTCTCTATGCACTTCTCCTTCGTCGCGTGTGGTCTGGTACGGGTGCGTCTGTCATTCCATGGGATGGAGGAGTGGGCGGTGCTCGAACGCCGCTCGACGAAAAATTTGATGATCTCAATAACGATCTTGCAGGTCTTGATCAGCAAGATCTTGATGAGGCTGTTCTAAGATTTCATCATGGGTATTTCCGCGATGAACGAGAAGCTGATCCCAGATTTGATGACGTACAAACACTGATTCATGATGACCTCAGAGATCTTGCGGAAAAACTAGGTATTACAGGTGATGCTGAGGCTGTAGGCGTCTTTGCGACTCCTGCGCTATCTGCGAAGAATGTTGCATTTTGGGCCCGGAGAGATGACCTTGGCCTGATGTGGGTCTACCCTTCGCACGTCTTCCGCATGGAGATAAAAGTAGCTGATGAATATCCAGAAATGGTCGATGACGGTGAGGAGCTGGCCTACCCGTTTGCGTATGAAGGAAGTTCAATTCCTTCAGGAGCAAACATTGCCTCCCCTCTTTGCAGTCGCATGCTTGGACGCGAAGGTTACCTGTGCCGTCCGATGCCGAAGACGGTGGAAAATTGTGACAACACTGGCGATGGATCAAGCATCACGCTCGTGAAATGCTCGGAGGAAGTGACGGTTACCGAGAGTGGGCCACTCATCTGTCCTGGCTTTGAAAATTTATTTACGGATACCGGCTTGCCACTAGAAGATCCTGCCGATCCTGGTCATCTAAACCCGGCTCTTACAAAGGCTGACTACGCCAAAATTTGCTCCCCAGAGCGTAAGGTCATCTATCAAGACGACATCACGTCCAACGCGTGTTACATCGCATTGTGTCTGCAACAATCCATGAGCGGTCACACGCTTGTCCCAAACAGGAACCCAGTCGTCATCAACGAAGCAACGTCGCCGTATCTAGCGTGTATCCGGCCAGACCCGCAGCTTGGTCTCTACACCGAAATCGCGGAAGATTCGCCATATCCACTGCCGGAATACCTAGGAGCATTTCTCGTGCGAGATTTCGAGCGTCAGTATTGCTCGAAAAATGGTGATGCGCCGCAACCACTTTTTGGGCTCTGCGGATATAACGATAATGAAAACGCATCGTTCGGCATCGAAAATCCTCTCGCAAATAGTGACACCACAAACGATCTACACGTTCTTCTGCAAGAACGTGGCGCCGAGTTCAATGCCATCGCAGCATCCATTGGCCAGCGCGTAGCGCTCGATCAGTCCATCGAACTGGAGCGCAAAATGTTTGCGAAACTTGCCCACTTCATTGAGTACATTGCCGCACTCTTCCTTCAGTTGGATCGTGCGCCTCTCACTCAAAGCGCCTGTCCGTGGACTGGTATGTTCCGCTCCTCAGAGCCCTCACCATGAAACGCCTACTTTTCATCATAGGCTTCATGCTGTTACCGCTTTCAGCGCACGCTCAAGTGGTGCCAGATGCGCTCTCGCCATGGGTGCAGGAAGTGCTTGATCGTGTGGACGAGGGCATGAGTCTTGCTGATGGTTTGCCAGTTCCGACGTGCAATGATGAGACAAAATTATCGGAAATTCAGAATATACAATCCGTCATTCGCGAGCTCACAGTTCCCTCTCTCTACCGAGAGCAGGACGTAGAGTCACTGCGCGAGCGTACGGTGTGCTATCAGAGTGACAGGCATCTCCTGGAATTGAAAATTCGGGAAGTAGAACAGGCGATGGTCAATGCAGCCGAAAACTGCAAAATCAATGGAACGAAAGCGCTGCGAGAAACATATCGTTTCATCATTTCAGCCTACGCTTCGTTCTTGCAGGGTGGCACAAATCCATCATTCAATGATGATCGTTTGCGTTATCGATATCCGTTTCACGATATAGATTTGTGGAACGCAGGAGCTGGTGACCCGGTTACTGATACCGGTTCTACGGCACCACTCTGTCCGTACACGACTGATTACGGTGTGCATTCCATCGGCTTTATCCCAACGCCAGTCGGCGGCGGTGGGCTCATTGGCGGAGCCAGCGATATCCGCAGCTTCGGTTGCGATCAAGAAGTACTCGCTGACATCGTCGCTCCAGACGAAGAAGAGGCACAGGCATTGCGTGATTTTATGGGTCGTACGAGAGATCTTTCTGAGTCGCTCTACACCACGGTCAGTACCGCGCTTTTTAACCTCAATAATGTCATCGGCATCCTCACGGGAACCATTCCTCCAGCCACTCTTTCTGGCGTACAGCCTCCGCCTCCACATGCCGAACAAGAGGGCTGTTTAAAGCCTTCCCTCTCAGAATTTTCGTCGAATAATCCTGCCGATATCGACGCGTTGCTCAGTGCATATCCAGATTATTTTGAGGCCTACAATATTCGAGAAGACAGTTCCGGCAACCCTACCTACGACCCTACATTTGAAGAAACGCTGCCAATCGGCATGCTCCACCTCCCCATTATTGATTATTTCCTGAGCGTACCGAATGCGGGCATTGTCACACGTTCGTACATTGATCTCCGTGCAAAGGCGGGTGCCGGAAGGCCGCTTCCAAATTATCTCGTCGGTGAAATGTTCGACTCATTCCTGAACGCTATCACGCGTGGAGCAGATACGCCGACGAACCTGAAGCGCATTTCAGCGAATATCGAACGAGAAATGGGCATATTTGAAGCCGGAAATACCGATGCGCTACAACGCATGCAGGACGCCTCTGTTCCGCTAGAGTCTGCC
>JAKFXO010000023.1 GCA_021731345.1 Candidatus Peribacterales bacterium
CGGAGCGGGGAAACATTCACATGACCCTATCGAGATCGGTGCTGATGAACCGGTGCCTTCTGTGAAGCTTACGGTTCTCAAAGACCCCGTTGGTGGTTGGAATACTCACATTCAGCCGACGAATTTTCGCTTTGCTCCGGATCACGCCAGCATGGCGCACATCGCAGGAGAGGGGCACGCACACCTCATGGTCGATGGCGAAAAACTCGCGCGCGTCTACGGCGAGTGGTTCCACATTGCGTCGCTTGAGAAAGGAACGCGCACTGTTTCCGTGTCACTCAATGCAAATTCCCACGCACCGCTTACGGTGAAGGGCGTTCCGGTAGAGGCAACAGTCACTGTAGAGGTAGAGTAATCAGCGAAAAGCCCACCTTATGACTGCAACCGAGATCATTGGCTACATAGCAGCAGTCATCGGCACGGTGCTGATGGTTCCGCAGGTGATAAAGAGTATCCAAACCAAAAGCGCAAAAGACGTGTCCGCGCTGATGCTCGGTGCATATCTTGTGCAGTGCGTTCTTTGGAGTATCTACGGATTTAGTATTAAGGCGCCGCCTGTGTATCTGTGCAATATGATCGCGTTCTGTATCGGAGTTGTGCAGGTGGGCTTGAAAGTGAAGTACGCGAAATCTTCCCGAGCCGCCTAATCCTTTCAGGTGGCTCCATTCATCTGCATGTCGTTGCCCCCAGACCTCACCGGGAAGAAAGCCGTTAAGGATTTAAAAATTGTTCTCAAAGATATCGAACCTTACGTGCGAGCGGTAAGACCTTTATGGAATGGTCGAGACTTCACAAACTTTTCGCTTCGAGCCCGCGAAATCTGGTCACTATGGCTCGTGTGTGCCACATATCAGAGGATGGGTACGGACGTGACGTTCGCTGAAGATTTTAAAACCGATGGAATTCTTATAGATCGAAAAACAGGAGATCGTGTCTACGTTGAAAATGTAGCGGCAATGAGTTTTCCGAACACTTCGTTGGCAAAGAATGAAGATCGCGTGCTGAATGCGATTGAAGACAAAATTGCTAGAGGGCCAGAATATGCAGCTGGAAAGGTTTTAGTCGTGTTTTACGATGGTGCTGGACGAGTGAAATTCAATAAGGTCGCTAAAGCGGTGCAAGGGCGACACAACTTTGAGCGGATTTATTTGGTTGGTCTCGTAGGGGACAAAAAGGGTACGGAATACACTTACTCAGTCTCTGTACTAAATGAAAAAAACACTAATACCGCGGTCATAACTATAGATCCAACTTTTTCATCTTGGGTCATCGTCGGAATCAATGACTATTTAGCGCAGAACCCTCAATCCTGACACATCTCACACACCCCATAAAACTCGAGTGCGTGGCGTTCTACTTTAAATTTCTTTTGGTCTTTCACGCGTTGCTCTACTTCATCAAGATCGTGATTCAGCACTACGTCATCGATCCTCTTACACGTTGTGCAGATAAGGTGATGCCGGTGTTCCTCTGGTGCTAGTTCGTAACGGCGGTTTCTTTCATCGAACTGAATGGCGCGGAGGATATTTTTCTTCGCAAGAAATTTTAACTCTCGGTACACCGTCGTCTTATTGGCGGAGATTTCTTTATTCTTCAGTGTTTCCAAAATTGCTTTGACCGAAAGCGGAGAAGAGGAGCGGGTGAAGGCGCGAATGATCTCACGACGTGCAACGGTCATGCGTTCGCCTGAAGCCTTCAAATTCCCGATGATTTGCTCGTCGGATGCCACGAGGTGCATCTTAACGTGAATCCTGCAGCCGTTCAATCGCATTAATGCAACTTAGTTGCAAATGTAAGGGGAACTGTGTATTCTGTGCGTGGTGGCGGAATCCTTCTGTAAAAAGAAGCGTTTGCACCGCCGCCAACTTTTTTTCTTCCCACTTTTTTTATGCCGTCTGGCACAATCAAGAAAAAGACCGAAAAGGGTTTCGGTTTCATCGCTCAGGCCGAAGGTCCTGATGTCTTCTTCCATCTCTCTGCCACGAACGGTCAGTTCGATGCGCTGCAGGAAGGACAGGCTGTCACGTTCGACATCGAGAACGGCGAAAAGGGCCCAAAGGCCTCCAACGTCGTCGCTGCCTAATTGCGACAATTATTCGTGTTCCCTCTGCCGAGGCTTTAGGGCTTCGGCAGGGAGGATCACGAGAGACAAGTTCTACAGACAGTGCGTGAGTGTGAGACTCATGGCCCGGCAGTCCTCGGAAACCATGAATTGTAGCCGCGTCTATCATTCATCCCTCCTTTCCCATGCCCTCCGCATCATTTCTTGCTCTTGGAAGCGTTATTGCTGTGAGCCTACTGTCCCTTATCGGGGTCTCGCTTTTCCTCATTCGCGGTTCCGTCATTCGCAAGGTATTGCTCTATATCGTGAGCTTTTCTACGGGTAGCCTTTTTGGCGACGTCTTCTATCACATCCTTCCGGAGATGGCGGAAGATCACACAGCATTTGAACAAGCCATGCCGCTGGTATTGCTTGGTATTCTCATCTCATTTGTTATTGAGAAATTCATTCACTGGCATCACTGTCACATTCTTCCGTCTCAAGACTCTCACTGCGAACATCACCATGTTGGCATCATGAGTCTCGTTGGAGATGGTGTGCACAATTTCATCGATGGCATGCTCATTGCTGCGAGCTTCCTAGTGAGTCCAGAAATTGGTTTTGCGACGACAATCGCAGTCATGCTTCATGAAATCCCACAGGAGATCGGTGATTTTGCAATTTTACTTCACAGTGGTTTCAGCCGCTCAAAAGCACTTTTCTTTAATCTTCTCTCTGCAAGCACTGCTATTTTCGGCGCTGTTATTGTTTTAGCTTCCTCATCGGTTGCTCCTGCACTTTCTACTATTCTGCTGCCGATCGCTGCGGGTAATTTCCTCTACCTTGCTGGCTCCGACCTTATTCCTGAGCTTCATAAGCACACCGGTCTTCGTCAGGGGTTCCTTCAGTTTCTCTGCATCGTTTTGGGTATGGC
>JAKFXO010000115.1 GCA_021731345.1 Candidatus Peribacterales bacterium
AGGTACAGGCGGTGACTCAGGGGGCACCGGCACCACGGGCGGCACGACAGGTGGAGACACCGGAGGCGGGGGAAACTCATCGGTGAATTCATCGACGTTCTCGTCAGTTCGCTCTTCCACGGCATCGTTTCACTCCAGTTCAAATCAGACATCGAGTTCATCGGCAGCAAGGTCATCGGCAAACTCGTCAGCATTCAGCTTCTCTCAATCATCGTTTATCTCATCACAGTCTAGTTCAAATCAGTCGGCCACTTCGTCATCGAGAAGCACGGTAAGTTCATACCATTCATCACTCATTTCATCATCGAGTTCATCGGCAGCAAGGTCATCGGCAAACTCGTCAGCATTCAGCTTCTCTCAATCATCGTTTATCTCATCGCAGTCTAGTTCAAATCAGTCGGCCACTTCGTCTTCGAGAAGCACGGTAAGTTCATACCATTCATCACTCATTTCATCATCGAGTTCATCGGCCCCACATAGTTCGACGCAATCGTCGATCATCAACTCCAGTCGATCGTCTTTGGGTTCGACTGCAAGTTCCATTTCGGCGGCATCCTCCCCATATAGTTCGTCGTACATCGCATGGTCCAGCTCATCCAATTTCCGTAGTTCGTCAATTCACTCGTCGGTACCAAATAGTTCAGTGTCATCGTCTCTGACCGTGACGTCCTCGGCCATGAGCATCGTTCGTTCCTCAACATCAGTGAGTTCGTCGCGGCAGTCTTCCATTCCAGCGATTCCATCTTCCAATCCTCGTTCGCTGAGTTCGTCATCGGCAACGTCGAGAGAACATTCATCGACAAGCTCGTCAACTACGTATTACACCTACAGTGCGCCACCAAGCTACGGATCACGTCCAAACGTTTACGTCACAACACCGCCAGTCTATTCGTTCGTGAGTTCGCTCCCCAATATGCCCCTGAGCAGCGTCGCTCTACTTTCATCCGTTTCGAGCTCCCGGATGACGACACCCATGTGCGGCGACGGCACTCGTGATCCCGGCGAGAGCTGCGACGACGGAAACATCCGAGACCGGGACGGGTGCAGCAGCACTTGTCAGATGGAGAGGGGACTGTGCGGTGACGGTATCGTCCAATCCGCTCTCGGAGAAGAATGTGATGATGGAAATCGAGACAACGACGATGACTGTTCGATTGCTTGTCGTTGGTCGGTCCTTCCGACGTGTGGAGATGGCATTATTGAAGACGGCATGGAACAGTGCGACGCTGGAATAGCGAATGGCGACTATCTCGGCACACCCTGTCACTCCAATTGTGTAGAGCCACGATGTGGTGACGGACTTGTCGATGGGGGTGAGGACTGTGACGACGGTAACAACTTGGCGCTCGATGGATGCAGTGCCTCCTGCACACGAGAAGTACCAGCCGCCGCGAACGTACCGATTCGAGGCTCATTGGTCCCTCCAGAGTCACTCTACAGCGTGCCGCCACCATCAAATAGATACGAACAGGTTCCAACATTCCCCAACATTCCGACACCTGCACGTACTCCGACCGGCCCAGGGCTTGTGATATTTCTGGCAACAGGTGCTGCTGCTGGCGTAGGTTTAATAAAGCGAAAGATTTCCTAAGGCGAGCGAACGCTGCACCTTGTGATAGTTGAAAAGTGGATTTCAGTTTGACTGAAGGTTGCTAAGGTTGCGCCACGCACGGAATTGTGAGAGAATACCACCAGTGATCCTTGAGACCACTGGCAGGTTTATGTGTGAGGCAGGCGCTGTGCGCACGTCGGTGCGTAGTGTGCTTGCCTCATGTCGTTTCCGGAATCTCCGGAGGACAGAACGCACGTCCGTGACATCGCGGTCAATGATAGGGAGTTTAGTTCAATGGAAACTCAGCAACTCACGTGCAGCATTTCTGGTAAGCTAACTCGATTCGACTACGCGAATAGTTGGAAAACTGAATACTTCGGCAACATTACATTGCACGTCACGATTCCACCACAATTCACGCTCACGAGGTGCGGCGACATTATGCCGCTGTTGGGGAGGTGTTCCAGAAGTGACCTCAGATTCTGGGGTGATCCACTTCCGGGTGTGTATGCAATCGTTTTTCCAGCTGCAAAAAGTTGCCTGACGTACGAAGAGCAGTTGCGGGGGTTGGTGCATGCAAAGCTTCAGCCAGTGCCAATGCCGCTGCTCATTGTTGCTTGTGTATTGCTCCTCCGAGCCTATGATTTCAGTCATCCGTTTGCTGATCAATTCATTCGCGGCGCGCGAGATGACTGCGCGGTGCTGCTAAAGCACCTCCAGATTCACGTTGATCAAGATACCGCTGCGTCGGGGAGTGAAAACCGCTGGATGGCTGGTATGAAACGACTCAACTAAACCTGTATGCTCCGGTGCCCATGGTGCCGGAGCCTTTTTTGTTCACGCAAACCATTGACCCGAATCCTCATTCACCGCTCGGTATACAATATTTAGCAGTCCAAGTTATTGCGTTGACTACTGCACGATATGCGAGTTGTTGACACAGTTCGCCTCTTTGAGGCACGATTTGCCAATGCAGTTTCGCACACTGTTGGCCGTGGTTGTTCTGATTGCAGCGGAAGTCGTCGTGTCCACGCAATTGGAGTTTGGCATGTGGCTACAGCAACAACTGTAGACGGAGAAATCTCGGTACTTACACCTATCTCCCTTTTTTGAATTTCACGGGAAGTCGCATCGTTATCAGATATGGCTTCATCACAGTGGGCATGCTTTTCAAACGTATCGGCATTGACGTGCGCAAGTGGATGGTCAGAACCAGCAACTTGCCTGCATCAGGGTCTTATCATTCAAGACTGTTGCTGTCTCATAAGCTCATGATTGTCGCGAGTGAACAATAAGTGCTTGCTTAATTCTATAAAGTATGTTTGACTAGCCTTCGTGAAAAGCGTTCGCCTTTCCTCAGCCAACTCTCATGGGACTTCACACACCCGATAGCGGTATGTTGATCACTTACGAGAGTCTG
>JAKFXO010000066.1 GCA_021731345.1 Candidatus Peribacterales bacterium
GGCCGGCCAAACTGGTCCGTGCGGTCCGGATACCGAAATGTTCTACTGGGTAGGAAAGAGCGAATTACCACCTGCCGGTAGCAATCCGGCAACTGATGATCCGAATTGGATGGAGATCGGTAATGACGTGTTGATTCAGTACGACAAACAGGCTGACGGCACGTTTGCGCCGCTCAAACAGAAAAACTTGGACGAAGGCCTTGGCCTTGAGCGCCTTGCCTGCGTGCTGCAAGGCGTGAAGAGCGTGTACGACACGGACGCGTTCCGTCCGATGCTTGAAGCTGTGTTTTCAAAAACAACAAAATCTGAAGCCGACGCTACGCGTGATGCGCGCATCATCGTTGATCACTTCAAGGCTGCGTCGTTCATCATCGCTGACGGCGTGCGTCCTAGTAATGTGGATCAAGGATACGTCCTTCGCCGTCTCATCCGCCGTGCCATTCGTTCCGCTCGAAAGCTAGAGATTGCAGAGCTCTCGGGTTTCTCCGTGTTCATGGCAGGCATCGTGAGAGCTCAATACGGAAATTTCTATACGCAGCTTGAGACATTGAAAACGACTATTGAAGAAACGCTCGCAAAAGAAGAAGAGGCGTTTATGAAAACGCTTGCCGAAGGTACAAAGCACTTCCAGAAAATCAGTGAAAAGAGCGGTGAGACAATTGCCGGCATCGATGCATTTCACTTGTACGACACGTACGGTTTCCCGATTGAGATGACGAAAGAAATGGCTTTGGAAAGCGGAAAGAAGATCGATGAAGCCGGATTTGCAAAAGCCTTTGAAGATCATCAAGCTCTCTCACGCGCTGGTGCTGAAAAGAAATTTGCAGGAGGCCTTGCTGATCACAGCGGTGAAACGACGAAGCTCCACACCGCCACTCACCTACTGAACCAAGCACTGCGCACGGTACTCGGCCCAGATGTCTGGCAGAAAGGTAGCAACATCACAGCTGAACGTCTGCGTTTCGACTTCACGCACAAAGATAAAATGACCCCAGAGCAGATCAAGAAAGTGGAAGAGCTTGTGAATGAAGCGATCAAAGCTGATGCACCGATCAGCTTCTCCGTGATGACGGTCGATGAAGCAAAGGCACAGGGCGCGATCGGTGTCTTCGGTGACAAGTACGGCGACAAAGTGAAGGTCTACACGATGGGCGCATATTCCAAAGAAATTTGCGGAGGCCCACACGTAGCCCACACCGGCCTCCTTGGTAGCTTTAAAATCCAAAAAGAAGAATCTAGCTCTGCCGGTGTCAGGCGCATCAAAGCAGTAGTTTCTGGCGGCCCTACTGATGTCCAGGTCGCTCAGGAGGCAGCGTAAAGCAGAATTGACATATTTGCCGAACATGTCAGGATGTCTGACCGGTTTTCGGCATGTCCGAAAGCTGGAAAGGTCTTTGGAAGCATTGTTGATTGTAAGCCTGACGACATTGGCGCTGTGCGTATGAAACGTACGTAGAGTGCCAATGTTAGTCAGGACACGTTGTCCTGATATCGCACACCATACTCTCTCTTTACCAGAAATATTGAGAGCATGGATTCTGAAAGCGTTCACTCGAGTGCGCTTTCAAAGTTGCGATCGAAACATTGTCACAAACGTTCTTCACACTTCACTCCGAAAAGGAACTTCTGATGTCTCAACGCACTCCGTTGATCGTTGTCGAAAACCCAACTCCAGAACCTGCGAAAACTCAGGAATCGTACCTGCCGTCATGGGCAGGACCGACACCTCCTGAGATTCTGCAAGCGATGGCCAACGGTGATCCGACTGCGATCGTCAACGAACTGATCATCAAGGCAGCCGAACGTCGACTTGGTACACAGCCGCTCACGCAGCGAAGTACCGATGAGAACCGCGAAGCTGTCTGGGCTACCAACAAAAAGCTCACGGCCGAGGTCATGCCACGTCTGTGGCCAACCAAAACTGGCTCTGGCGGCAAGAAGCGCCTCAAAACCCTCTTCAGCGGACAGTGGGCAGATGTTCCCCTTGAGGAATTTCTGGCCTACGCCAAAGATGCTGGGTTCGAAGGCGTGGAACTTGCTTGCTGGCACTTCGACTTGCAGCGTGCACTGGTGGATGATGCCTACGTCTCATGGATTTTGGCACTGTTCGCAAAGTACAAGCTGCAGCTTGTCGCAATCTCTGCGCATCTGGTTGGACAGGCCGTGCTTGATAACATCGAACCCCGACACAAGGGCATCCTGCCTGCGCATGTCTGGGGTGATGGTATCAGCTACGGTGTGAACCTCCGCGCTGCTGAAGAGATGATGGACACTGCTGCTGTCGCACGACGTCTCGGCGTCAATGTTGTGAATGGATTCACCGGATCTTCGATCTGGCACATGGTCTACGACTTTCCGGCAGCGGGAGAGCCGGCTATTCAAGCGGGTTTCGACCTGCTGGCAATACGCTGGAACCCAATTCTGGACGTCTTCGCACTCTTCGGAGAAGTGTTCGCTTTGGAAGTCCATCCGACGGAGATTGCATTCGACATTCACACTGCCGAACGCTCTCTGAAGAACTTGGACTACCGACCAGAATTTGGATTCAACTTCGATCCATCGCACTTACTCTGGCAGGGTGTTGACTACGTCGATTTCATTCGCGCATTCCCCGATCGGATCTATCACGTCCATATGAAGGACGCGACGGTGAAGATTGGAGGAAAAGGCAGTGTACTCGGCAGCTTCCTTCCATTCGGTCATCCTGACCGTGGTTTCGACTTCGTGAGCCTTGGTCGCGGTGACATTAACTTCACCAAGATCATCCGGGCTCTGAATGCCGCAAACTACAACGGTCCGCTCAGCAACGAATGGGAAGACAGTGGCATGGACCGTGAAGAAGGCGCACGTGAAGCATCTCAGTTCATTACTGCGGTCGACTTCTCCAAGTCCGACCGTCGTATGGACCAAGCGTTCGACCAGGCAGCCTAATCTCTGCCACAGTCGCA
>JAKFXO010000010.1 GCA_021731345.1 Candidatus Peribacterales bacterium
TGGCAAAGAGGTACGCTCGCGAAGCAGCGAAGACACGAATTGACCCATTTGGCCCTCTTTTTCGTGGAACTGATACGGTTAACATCGATCTTGCGACAGGCTCAATGGTGAGCTTCCGAGTACAGGACGGACGTCGTACAAAAGCTATGCGGGTTGCGGGCGGTTGGTCGGTACTACGCGGACTCACGACTGACGACCGAACATTTCGTCGCTATCTGTGGAAGCTTCTATCGCTATCGGCACAAGAAGAAACTGACGCCCTTGTACGTCGTATCAACGCAAGTACATTCGGCGTTCCCGTCTCAGAGGTCACGCTCAAATTCATGCGTTCGCGTTGGGGCAGCTGCTCCACACACGGCGTCATCGCGCTCTCCACTCCCCTACTCCTCACATCTCCAGAGATCGTGCGCTATGTCATCATCCATGAACTCGCGCACCGCATCAGGCAAGATCACTCCAAAGAGTTTTGGCAGCAGGTCGCATTGTATGAACCCCACTACAAGGAACTCGTCAAAAAGCTCAGGAACTACACGCTTCCAAGCAGATAAGTACAGAAAGGTTGCCTCGAAAAACGAGTTACTGTATTCATACTTCTATGAGTGAACACTTCACTATCAAGCTCCCTGACGATGTATCCGTACTGCAAGGTAAACCCCGCGAGTTAGGGATCAGTAGGATAAAAAGTGAAATCCAAAACCTGGCCACATTCGCACCGACGTCACCGGATGCAAAACCGGTCACGATCGGCCTCAGCGACAGACTCGACGATACAGGCGTCATTACCATCATGGGCACGCCAGAGCAGGCCAAGGCGATCATGTCACGCTGCACCTATGAAGTAACAAATCTTCTGCGAGTCCAAGTGCCGGAAGACAGACGCGCCAAGAAACCGGAAGCCATCGCCGGACAATTTGACGCACTCGGAAAACAGATCGGCGAAAGGATCTATGTGCATGAATCCAAGGGGCTCGGCGAGCATGACACCAAGCCCGAGCGCACTCAGGTGAAGACGTACGACGTGGCATCTGACAATTCATCGGTCATCCTCCACGTGGACGGAAACGTGGCACTGACGCGCAAACTCCTGACGCAAAGCGCGAAACTGACGATTCTTGGAGCCTAGGTCGGCTATCTCACCTCCGGATTTCCTTCTATAATAGGAACCGATGCCCAAGCGCCGCAGAAAGACCAAAGTCCGAAAAACCAAGCGCCGTTCCCGCAAGAACGAGCTCAACCTTGATTTGGAATTGGAAGACCACACGCGTCGTCAGGTGAAAGCCGTTGTGGCTATCGGACTCGGTATGGTGCTCTTTTTGGCACCGGGACCTATGGGTCTTGCAATCAATAAAGGACTCACCTTCTTCATGGGTAGCTGGAAGACGCTCTTCCCAGGTGCACTCATTTTGTTTGGATGTCTCCTCATGATCGGCAACTCGCCAAATATCGAACTCAAGCGCTCGGTCGGACTTTCCATGTGTCTTGCTACATTCCTCGGCATGGTGCAGCTCACGGCTCCGATGAGCGATCTTGCAGATGCCAGAAACGAACTTGGTGGCGCTATCGGCTTCATGATGGCATTTCCTTTTGCCGCATTCCTGAGCCCTGCAGCAGGCTTCATCATGCTTGGAGCTGGTTTCATAGCCGGACTCTTCATTACGTTTGAACCTGACCTTCCACTCATGTTCCGTAAGCTCACGACACCAAGAGACCGAGAGGTTAAAGCGCGCAAAGTAGCAAAAGACGTGGAAGAAGATGAAGAGGACGATCTTGAACAGGAACTTGCCGAGGCAACGGTTGATCTCATCGAACGTGATAACACCGAGGCTCCTGATATCAATATCGTGCGTCCGGCGTTCGCCGTCGAACCACCACCAAAACCGTCTGGCAAAGCTGCAGTGCAAGCTGTGACAAAGGCAAAGACTCGTGAACTCCTAGAAATGAAGGATACACGTTTTGAAGAATGGAAATTCCCAGAAATGGAACTGCTTGAAGATAAGCGAAGTGAGCTCACTGTGGATGACGAAGAGCTGAAGCGTCAGGCTGCTCGTATTAAGGAGAAGCTTGGTGAATTTGAAATCGATGTGACGATGAAGGACGCTCACCCTGGTCCAACTGTGACACAGTTCACGCTCCAGCCTGCGGAGGGAATCAAGCTCAGTAAGATCGAAGGATTGAAGAATGACCTCGCGCTTGCGCTCGCAGCTCAAAGCCTTCGTATCGAAGCACCGATTCCAGGTAAAGCACTCGTCGGTATCGAAATGCCGAATGAAAAGCGTTCGACGGTGTACCTGCGTGAAATGCTCGAGTCTCCACAGTTCAAGCAGTCCGCTTCTCCGCTCACCATCCCACTTGGACGCGGAGTCTCCGGTGATGCGTACGTAGCAACCATCGAAGACATGCCTCACCTTCTCATCGCCGGTGCGACGGGTGCGGGTAAGTCTGTCGCCATGAATACGTTCCTCATTTCGCTCCTGTTCCAGAACGCGCCACACGAACTGAAGTTCATCCTCATCGACCCAAAGCGCGTGGAGCTTATGCCCTATAACGGCATCCCACACCTCCTCACGCCAGTCATCACAGAGTCAGATAAAGCGCTGCAAGCTCTACGCTGGGCCATTGCAGAAATGGGTCGTCGTCTTCACCGCTTCTCGGAAACTGGAGTCCGTAACTTGTCTGAATTTAACGACAAACAGACAGAGGAAGAGAAAAAACTCCCACGCATCGTGATCGTCATCGACGAGCTCGCAGACCTCATGATGCGTCAGCACCGCAAAGATACGGAAACGATGATCGCTCGCATCGCACAGATGGCTCGTGCGGTCGGCATGCATCTTGTCATCGCTACTCAGCGTCCGAGCGTCGACGTCA
>JAKFXO010000088.1 GCA_021731345.1 Candidatus Peribacterales bacterium
CATTGAAGCTAACCGGAAAGGGCGTACAGGCGTTTGCATTCACGTTTGGAGGTTAGGCGGCATTGATGCCACCACCATCGCAACACGTCTCGCACAGCTGCCCGCAATGCTTGCAGTAGCGCTTTAGTTTCTTGTCGATGAATTCACTGCATCCGCAGAGCGGACACTGATTTGTGGCGGCGCATTCGGTTGTGACTGTCTCCATACGTCGATCATACCCAAAAGCGCCCCCGCTTGGAGCGCCTTTGGTGCACCTTATTCCACTATGTGAGGTTTCAGAATGTATAGGCTTCCTCTCCGTGCAGGATTCTATCCAGACTGTCTTTTTCTGCGGCTTCGTCGACGCCGATATTCATCATTGCTTTCATGATGATGAGGATTGCGTATGTTCCGATGAACGCAAAAAGGCCGGCAATGATGGTGGCTTCAATGTTGGCAACAAAGAGTGCCATGTTGCCTTCCATGAGACCTGAGAAGCCTCCGATTTCTTTTGCAGCAAAGACACCGGTGAGTACCGATCCAACGATGCCACCGACTCCATGGCAACCCCAGACATCGAGTGCATCATCCCAGTCCATTTTGATGCGGAATTTGATGGCATAGAAACAGCATACGGCTGCAATGATGCCGATGATGAAAGAGGATGATGGCGTGACGTAACCAGCACCTGGCGTAATGGCGACAAGTCCAGCAACAGCTCCGGTGAGTGCTCCGATCATGCTTGGCTTTCCGTCTACCATCCATGAAAGAAGGAGCCATGTCACCATTGCCATAGATGCGGCGATGTCTGTATTGGCAAATGCCATAGCAGCCTGACCATTTGCTGCGAGAGCTGAGCCTGCGTTAAATCCGTACCAGCCAAACCATAGGAGTCCGACGCCGAGTGCGACGTACGTGACGTTATGTGGCAAGTGTTCTGCGTTCTTGCGTTTACCGAGTACAAAGACCGATGCGAGTGCGGCCATACCTGCACTGATGTGCACGACGGTGCCACCTGCAAAGTCGATCGCGCCAAGCTTGGCGATGAAACCTCCGCCCCATACCCAATGTGCGAGTGGTGCGTAGATCAGAATGCTCCACAGGATGAGGAATATGAGATAACTTTTGAAATTCATTCTCTCCGTGAATGCTCCAGTAATGAGAGCTGGTGTGATAATCGCAAACATCATTTGGAACACAAAGAATGCTACGAAAGGAATCTCAGTGCCGTAGACCGTGGATGGTTCGAATCCGACACCATTCATCATTACGTATTCCATTCCCCCTATAAGTCCGCCCTGATCCGTTCCAAATGCGAGCGAGAACGTGAGCAGTGCCCATAAGACGGTTACAAGACCCATGGAGATAAAACTCTGCATCATGATCGTAAGGACACTTTTACGCTTTACGAGTCCGCCGTAGAAAAATGCTAGGCCTGGGGTCATGAGTGCTACGAGTGCCGATGAAATGAGTACGAATGCAGTGCTTCCGGAGTTGATCATGGTTGGAGGTGGAGGAAGGAGGGTTTTTAAACGTCGTAGTATTTAAAGAATTCTGCAGCTGTCGGACGTTTTCTCTCATCGGCTACTTCCTCGCGTTTCACCGCGATGAAATCTTCGAGGAATTTCTTATTGAACACGCCACTTTCAAGCAGGAAGCCCATGTCCGCCTCCAGTGCGTCGAGCGCTTCGCTCAAATCTTCTGGAGCATGCGGGATTTTGAGGAGCTTAACTGGGTCCATCTGATACAGGTTCTCATCCGTTGCCTCACCCGGATCAATCTTACGCTTGATTCCGTCGAGTCCCGCAAGAAGCATGGCGGCGAATGCGATGTACGGGTTACATGCAGCGTCGGGGGAACGGAATTCCACACGCTTGGCCTTCGGATTTTCCGAGTACATCGGAATACGGATGGCGGCAGAGCGGTTTCTGGCCGAGTAAATGAAGTTCACCGGAGCTTCGAAGCCTGGAACCAAGCGCTTATAGCTATTCGTCGTTGGATTGCAGATAGCGCAGAGTGCTCTGGCATGTTTCAGGATGCCGCCCATGTAGTAGAGAGCCATCTTGCTGAGGCCCGCGTACTCCGAGCCGGCAAAGAGCGGTTTTCCTGCTTTCCAGAGGCTCTGATGTGTGTGCATGCCAGAGCCGTTGTCTCCATAAATCGGCTTTGGCATAAACGTCACGGATTTTCCAAAGCGTTTCGCCACGTTTCGTGTGATGTATTTGTAGCGGATCATTTTGTCGGCCATCGTGAGCATCTGATCAAAGCGCATATCGATCTCCGCTTGTCCGCCAGTTGCCACTTCGTGGTGAAATGTCTCAATGTTGATGCCTGCTTTTTCCATTTCCATTACCATCGCAGCGCGAATGTCCTGACCTTTATCAAATGGCGAAGCAGGGAAGTATCCTTCTTTATGACGGATGGTATAACCGAGGTTTTGGCAGCAGTCGCTAGATTTCTGTCCGCTATTCCACGTCGCTTCTTCACTATCCACATGATAGTGGGACTGTCCGGTACCGACGTCGTAACTCACATGGTCGAAAATAAAGAATTCTGCCTCAGGTCCGAAGTAGGCAGTGTCGGCAACCCCACTCTTTTTTAGGAATTCCACAGCTTTCTTTGCGATAGTACGAGGGCTTCTTTCGTAGAGCTCTTTTTTCATCGGTTCGCGGACATCGCAGAGGATTGAAAGTGTTGATTCAGCCGTAAAAGGGTCGATGTAGGCAGTATTGGGGTCTGGGATCAGGAGCATGTCAGATTCCTGGATTTGTTGAAATCCACGAATGGAAGAACCGTCAAAGCCTGCACCCTCCTTCAGCACACTCTCCAATTCGTGAATGGGTTTGCTCGTGTGATGCAGGGTGCCTGGTACA
>JAKFXO010000025.1 GCA_021731345.1 Candidatus Peribacterales bacterium
GCTCTACAAGATAGTTCGCTCCAGTATCGATATCTATATCCACACGTACGCGCCGGATGATTGCTGTCTTTCCAGAACCTACTGGGTTCAAGAACGTGTGATAGCTCGCCTCTGCTCCGGCGGCTAGTTCTACGCGCGGCATCTCAATCATGTACTCGCCTTGCGAGCCTGGGTCGCTATCGAGCTCATCCCATGAGACAAGAAAGTTGATCTTGTGATCAACGTCGCCACCAACGGACGGGTGGTACTGATACACGGCGATTCCTTCGCCAGGCGCCAAGAGAAGCTTCTCGTCGGTGTCACCAAAATAAATCTCCTGGTTTGATGCAGCCGACCCTGCGACTCCGGGAGCAACCACAGACATAAGGCTAGAATCAGTCGTTCCTGCGAAGGTAACTTTCAGGGTCGTGAGACTCGACGTAGCGGTGCGAATTTCGGCAATACTATTGGTCGAGCTACTATGCTTTTTTGGGATATCCGCCTGACTAACTAAGGTACCCATATCAGCCGCCGTTATTCGTCGCAATGAAAAGTCTGTATACGTGGCCGTGGTAGTCGCCGTATTATGCATGCGCATACGACTGATCGAGAGATATTTGCCAGAACCAGATGGATTGAAGAACGTAATAAAGACAAAGTTGTTCACTGTCGCACCTGCAACAGGCCCGATGTCGATCGAATATTCATTCTCAAGAGAATTGAGTGCAGCGTCCACTGTTTGAGGTGAGAGCAGTGCTAGAAAGACACCGAGCGGCGCACTCGTCGAGAACATAAGCGCCATGAGCATGACTGCTCCAATCTTATTCTTCATGGTTTTCAAATGCTGACGCATCGTCAATAACTTCTTCCACCACAAGACCGAGACGTACCAGATCCTCACGTATCAGAGGGCCAATAAAAATTGCCCTAAACTGTTCTGCGACGGACCCGTCATTATCACCACCCACTTCTCCCGTTTCCGGTGTTGAGAATAAAAATTCGTTGTTTCGAAATGCGATGGCCCATGGGAATCCGTCAAACTCAGCAACGAAACTCTCCCTCTCCTGAATCAGAGGCGTTTTAAAATACGCTCCGTCTTCGATCCGATAACTCATAACAGCATCATCAGTGGTAAGCCAAAAGATTCTCCCGCCTTTTATGCCAAGCGGCGAGTCAGTTTTCAAATACTCCCCAGCGGCAATTCGTTTTGCAACAGCACCTTCAGAATTAATGCCCACGGTAAAGAGTGCGCGTCCTGCCTCGGTACTTGCAATGAAGACAGCGCTTTCGCTAATTCCTCGAAACGACTCGAATGTACTTGTCAGAATGTTTGGCATGCTCGTATCTATTGCCGCCATGCCGATAAGCTGATCGTCGACAACCGCAGAATCATACGTCAGAGTCAGAGACATACTATCAACAAATGCGCGATCATCCGGAAGGAATTTGTCCGGTTCAACACGCACGACGAGTCCGAGCATTTCGCTTTCCTTGGTTACCGGTAAATCAAAGTTATGCGTTCCTGATTCCGTTATGAAGCCGAGGTCGTTCCAGGTGACACCATCTATCGTGTATGTCACTCGTAGCGTCGTGAATTCTGGAATCGCTTCGATAGCTCCCGTGATGGGCGTGATATCGGTTGCCGGTGCAACTGCTTCCGTCGTCGAAGACTCACCCGTAGGAATCTCTTCAGATTCAAGAATCTGCGCATGCGAAATCGAAAACAACCACGGGATCATGGACTCGAGGAGTGGCGCAGGTTCAGTGGGTGCCTCTGGTATGAGATCTGCTGGAGGAGCTTCTGTAGGAGTATCCGCTGCTTCGATACTGACCTCATTAGACTCCGGAGAAAGTTCTGGAGAAGGTGTATCTACCAATGTTTCACTCTCGAAAATCGTCCCCGTATCGGGTACTAACGCCTCTTCTGTCGACGAAGAGATCGATTCGTCAAAAGGTGTCGTAGTCGATACTGTCTCATCTTCACCAAGTGTTGGAGACGAACTAGACGCGGTTTCTAGTTGCTCTGTCTCAGTGTTCGCAACCGTGTCAGGTTCGAGCCATGAATCGCGTTCAAAATCTACGGTGATGGCGAGTACCGCCTGACTGACCAAAGAGTCTACGTCAGGCTGAGACCGCCCAAATGCACAAAAAAGTTTCTGCCCCGGCGCAATCAGGATGGCACTGGAATCATCGGAAAATCCTAAATCAATATTTGCACTCTCTTCGACCGCTCGTTCAGGAAAGAGCCAGTCTCCACTACAAAAGCTCGGCGTGATCACTTTGGTGTTGCCGGTAACAAGCGAACTGATGGCAAACGATGTTATTACCGCAACAATTGTCACGGCACACACAATGGCCCATGTTGGGACATGCACAATAACGTGCCGGCGGAATGCGGACATCATCCTAGTATAGCCTTTAGAATTCGCTTATCGCTTAAAGCTTTCCACAGGATTTGGACTAACTACTTTCCCTTTTCACCAAGTGACGTAACAAGAGCCATCCATTTCGTACGCACAGGCTCTGCTGGATTTTCTGCGGGTCCAAACCATTTTGTTCGATACACACGAAAGCCAGCGAACCACAGAATCCCCCATCGCAGCTGCGCATTTACATTTCCTGGCAAAAACCACACGAGCCATGGGTTGGTGCCGCTCGTCATAATGATGCGAGATGTACGACCCTTCATGAGGCGATTCCAAAATATCGTTCGCGCACCTTCTTTCGTTTTTATGTAGCGAAAGGCTGAGCCCGGAAGCCACGCTCGGTCAAAAAGGCCTTTCAAAATTGCCGGCATGCCGACCC
>JAKFXO010000034.1 GCA_021731345.1 Candidatus Peribacterales bacterium
CTCCCGCATGAGCCAAACTTTTTTGTCGTTGGTGATGATGATCAGGCAATCTACCGGTTTCAGGGTGCGAACATCGAACACATGATGTCGTTCCATGCACGTTTCCCCAAAGCACCAGTCATCGTCCTCACGGAAAACTATCGTTCAACACAGACGATTCTGGATGCTGCTGGAAAGCTTATCATCAAAAACGACGAGCGACTTGTCGGTAAGCTCCCGGGACTAAAAAAAGATTTGAAAGCGTTTACGAAAGATAAAGGTGTGGAGCCCACGCTTCTTCGCGCCGCATCGGATTCCGCAGAACCGTGGCTGATCGCCGATATCATCGAGGAGCGCATTGCAAAGGGAATCCCAGCGCAAGAACTCTGTGTCCTTGTGCAGACCAATGGTGAACTTCGCCCGATTTACGATGTTCTACGCGCCCGCAATATTCCGGTAGTGCTCCACGGTAAGGCAGACCTGCTTGTACACCCTGTTGTCCGTCAGGTTCTGACGATTCTCAAGAGTACGGATGGAAGAGGGGATGATCCGTTTCTCCACGCTCTCGCTTGTGAATGCTTCGGTTGCCACCCTGCAGACATTGCACGGCTGATTGCCGCAGCTAGAAGCGAAAAAGTACCTGTTCATGATCTACTTTTGGAGCTTGAAACATACGAATTACCGTTTCTGAATCGTGAGGCGCTCATCAGCGCGCGCGACATGCTTTTTGACTTCCGGCAGAAGCAGGAATCTCGCACTGTCCTAGAAACAGTAGAACACGTGCTTCGTCAGTCTGGTATCGCAGATAGCGCAAAAGATTTGGACCCTATCGATCTTGCAGTTGTTGAAGAATTTTTCCGTTACGTGAAAGACCGATGTTTCGATTCTCCATTGTTGACGCTGAAGAAATTTTTACTCGACCTCAAGTTCTACGATGACGAAGATTTCGGTCAGCTGAGACTGACGTACCAGATTCCACATCTAGTGACCGAAGGCGTGCAACTACTCACTGCGCATCAGAGTAAAGGCTTAGAGTTTCACACGGTCATTCTCAGTAGCTTCCGTGATGGTCATTGGGATCAACGCAGAAGCCCATCATCAATGTCACTCCCAGAAGACCTACTTTTTGGTTGGGAAACGGAGCAAAAGAGATTTGAAAAGCACCAAGATGAGCGTCGTGTGGCGTACGTCGCCATGACCCGCGCCAAACGTGAGCTCTTCTTCATCTGTCCGCGCGAATTTGCGGTAGGGGAGAGGGCGAGGCAGGTCTCCCCTTCTGCCTTCTTTGCCGAGGCAGGACCGCTTCCAGAGGCAGATGGAGTACTCAAATCCCCAGAATCGTCATCTCTCATCCTTTTACGTCCGGTGTCCGATCCTGACGCTGAACTTGATGCGTACTTGCACGAGAGACTGAAGAATTTTGCACTCTCTCCCACATCTCTCAGCAGATTTCTAGACGATCCGCTCGCCTTCAAACGCATTGATCTCCTTGGCCAGCCCGAAGAGCTCACAGAGTCGTCACTCCGCTCACTTGGTTACGGTTCAGCCGTGCACTGGGCGCTCAAAGAATGGGCAGCAGCTCATCAGTCAAAAAAAGACTTTGCAGTCGCAGATTTCTTGAAGGCATTTCAGTGGCATCTGTTTGAACGGAATATTCTCACCGAAAAACAACGAAGTGACCTCATGAAGCAGGCTGAAGTCGCTCTACCTCGCTATTTTGCAGAGCGCCTTGAAAGAGCCACGCCGTTTATCCACGCCATCGAGCGTGATCACCGCGGACAACTTGGTGATATTCCGATCAAAGGAAAAATCGACCGTATTGATAGGGCAAACGAAGCATCAGCGGATGCCGTCGTCATCGATTACAAAACCGGAGCACCGAAAGCCCCGTCTGCCATTCGTGGCGGAACCGAAGAGGGGAAAGTCTCACGTTCAGGGCAAGAAGGAGCCAATTTTAGGCAGCTCGTCTTTTACGCCATTCTTCTGGAAATCGCCGATCCGATGCTTGTGCCACAGGCATTTAGCTTAGAATTTATCGGCGAGCGCGGAGAGGATCCGACAACTCGGCAGTTTTCCGTCACGCAGCAAGAAAAAGATGATCTCAAAGAGCTCATTCGTCAGGTGTGGGCAAAGATCATCGCACTGGACTTCACGCCGCTCTGACTTTATCTCTGATGTGAGCGGTTGCCGCGTTTTGTCGTACGGGAAGCTTGCTCAGTACTCAAGTGACACCTAGCATTTCCGGCCAATGGAGCCTGATCGCTTTCGCCGGTTGCTGATTCTCGATGCTGTGTTTGATCGTGATGATGACGATGCGGATGATGAAGAAGAGCGCGTGCCTCTGATGAGTGAGCGAGAGCATGAAGAAGCTGATCGTGCAGAGCTTGAAGAGATGTGTGACCGATTCGACGCGCTACATGCTGAGGCGAGACAGAAATTGTGGGATCTTCTGAAGATTCCTATCGCACCTGCAACCATCATAGCAACCGGCTTAGAGGTTGGAGTTGCCTTTGGTCTTTTGCAGAAAGAAATAGGGCACGTGGCCGTAGTGCTAGACATTGCATGGGCGACGTACAAGGTTGCTGAGGGAATACTGGGTAGATCTACCGCAATTGCCGAAAAAGAGGCTGCCGTTACCCGTATTCAGTCTTTTCTGCATACCCAGTCAGAACGCGCTGCCATGATGCACAGAGCCATTATTGATGCTCATGAGCCTGAGTTACGCGAGTCGCTCATGGAACGCGGTGGCTACTAAACACATGTATATGTTGGTCGCTTATT
>JAKFXO010000033.1 GCA_021731345.1 Candidatus Peribacterales bacterium
CCGTTGTCCGAAGTCCCGCCAGAGCGGGACAAGTTCGGACTTTTTAGCGAAGCGAGCGATTGATGCGCAGGATATTTTTTCACAGCGACTGTTTTTTGCTCCACTTTTTTGCGTCAAAAAAGTGGAAATGAAATCACTCAAGCAACAGTGAACCAAGACGATCATCTTGAGCTTCCCTGGTCCCCCAAAGCAGATGCCAATAGCTGTCGTAGAACTCTTCTCGATCAACCTTTCCGAAATAAAGCACAAGAGTGTCGCTGCAGGAGCCAGAAAATCGTGGTATAATGACCTCCAATGCAGCCTCTCTCCCCACTCGACGGTCGCTACGCATCCAAGGTGGAAGCGCTACGCCCGTTCTTCACCGAAGAAGCGCTCATGCGCGCACGCATCTTTATCGAAATCAGTTACTTTGCGGCATTGGCCGATGAAAAGGGGATTCCGGAGCTCAAAGTACTGACTGCCAGAGAGAAGGAGGCCATGCAGGCACTCGTCGATGACTTTGATGACAAGGAGGCTCAGAAAGTCCGCGACATCGAAAAGAAGACGAACCACGATGTGAAAGCCATCGAGTATTACTTGCAAAAAGAATTACAAAAAAT
Source organism: Candidatus Peribacterales bacterium (assembly GCA_021731345.1). GTDB lineage: Bacteria > Patescibacteriota > Gracilibacteria > Peribacterales > Peribacteraceae > JAGORY01. The sequence continues at coordinate 600 of JAKFXO010000033.1, forward strand.
TGTTGGTGCCAAATTTAAAAACGAGTTCCTTCACTTCGCGCTCACGAGCGAGGATGTAAATAACTTGGCGTACGGCGTCCTCATTTCGGATGCTATTCGTAAAGTGTTGCGCCCGGAACTGCAGGCGGTCATAACGGCTATTCGTGCACACGCAACGTCCAACATGAAGCGTCGTATGCTAAGCCTCACACACGGTCAGCCAGCTACCCCAACGACGCTTGGAAAAGAAATGATGGTCTTCGTAGAAAGGCTTGAGCGACAGCGCGACTCACTCGTCGGTTTCCAGATGTGTGGCAAATTCGGCGGAGCAGTTGGCAACTACGCAGCGCATCGTTCAGCGTATCCAGACCTCAATTGGGATGCTTTTGGTCGCAAGTTCATCAAGTCGCTCAAGCTTGATCCTCTCGCCTTCACAACGCAGATCAACCCGCATGATGACGTTGCGGAGCTCAGTCACATCTATGTGCGTATCAATACAATTCTCATCGATCTCTCTCGCGACATTTGGTCGTACATTTCACGCGGCGTCTTCGGTCAGCGCACGGTGACAGGTGAAGTCGGTTCTTCCACCATGCCGCACAAGGTCAATCCTATCGATTTTGAAAATGCTGAAGGAAATTTGGGCATGAGCTCGGCGCTCTTCATGCATTTTGCCGAGAAGCTTCCTATTAGTCGTCTGCAGCGTGACCTCACGGATTCCACGGTGCAGCGCAATATCGGTGTTGCGTTTGGCTACCACTTTCTTGCACTCGCATCACTTCAGAAAGGTCTCGGTAAACTAACGGTGAATAAAGAAGTACTCGCCGAGGAACTCCATGCACATCCGGAAGTGATGACAGAAGCCGTGCAGACTGTCATGCGCAAGAACGGCTTTGGTGATGCCTACGAACGCATGAAAGCTCTCTCACGCGGTAAGCGTGTGACATGGGAAGATCTTCGCATCTTCGTCGAAAAGCTCGATATTCGTAAAGAAGACAAGAAGCGGCTTCTTACCTTGCTTCAGCGTTCATAACGTCCTGCTGGATGATTTTTCCGAGCGAACGAATGATGCGGTTGCATGTCGTAAATGCTTGCGCTTCAACGACGGCAAGGAGGGGATGAAGTTCCGATTTTTTCTGGAGATCCAGATCGCGCAGCACGAACTCCTGCACCGAGGCGATGAAAGAAGGATTGCTAATTTTCTCTCGTGCGGATAGACAGAGCGATTGCAGTGTCTGATTCACGATCTTTGGATCTTCTCGAAACGCATGCATCAGTGCTACCTGCTTCACTTTCTCGCCGAGTGCCCAACGACATTCGTCGATGAAGGTTTGTCGTTCGTCCTCTTCACATTCGTCGATGCTCGGCAAATCATGCAGCAAAATCTGGTTTGCGATATCGTATGTGTCGTCCGCGTTGATGATCACTTGTACAATGCTCATAAAATTATTATATAATAAAATTATATATTTGCAAGTATTCGCTCCATAGCGAAATCTACAGCATCAGTGCCTAGATGGTCTCTATACCTTGCATTGACAAAAAGTGGGAGAATGTCATTCCAGCGCTAAAACTGGTAGACTGCATGTCGCATTCCGCGAGTGCGGAGCATCTATGGACCCCCTCCATACAGCCGGCGCTACCGAGATCCTTGATGCAGTCGAGCGCCTCAAGCAGGCCATTTGGAAGAAGCGGCCGATTTTGGGTGAGATCATGCAAAAACACGGTAACAAAGTCTTGAGTGACTACAGCTTGGACTTTATGGATGTAAACAAGGCTCCGGGGCTTGATGAAAGAAAGCCTGAATTTATCACGCTCGTCGAAGAGCTTGTGGAAGGCCGACTCGGAAAAGAGGTAGCTGCAGGTGTCGCGCATCAGCTTCGTAAGTTGCCACTTGTGTCCACTGCAGATCACCACGCATCGATCGATCATCCGTTCTGGGTCAACGCCAACATCATTTCGGGTATTCCGATGTTTGAAAATCCCGATCCTGATCTTAAGTATTTGATTGTTTTTTCATTTGCATCCGTGTCCGTGAATAATGCCTCGGGGTATTCACGTGGCGTGCTTTTTAACGGCGGCACCAACGGCTCTAAAAATCTCATCAGGCTCCCTATCCTTCCTGATAAGCTTAAAATGTCGGTGGTGTACGGAACACGTCCTAAGGACGTGTTCCGTAC
>JAKFXO010000068.1 GCA_021731345.1 Candidatus Peribacterales bacterium
ACTTTGTAGTCCAATCTGCTCACAACGCCATCAAACGGTGCGATGAGTTTGTAGTCTTCCAGAGTTTTCTGTGTTTTCTGGAGTGATGTCGCGCGCTGGGCTACATCGTTTTGTTTCAGTTTGATATTCACATCCACGCTTTTCGTCGTGGAGTCGAGTGCCGCTTGCTCCGATGTCAGATCTTCCATCGCTTTCGAGAGCGCATCTTGCTGCTTCTGCATGTCGCCAGGCGTCTGAGTCTTGAGAATTCTAAGATTGTCCTCCGCTTGTTTCAGTGTGTTTTTGGCAGATGCCACAGCGTCCTGCTTCTGCTGCAGCGTGATGCTTGTCAGTTGCTTTCCTCCGGTGATAGACGCCTGCGCTGTCTCGGCATTTGTCGACAATGTCGTTGCCGATGTGCGCGCCGAAATCGCAGTGCTCTTCATACTATTGATGTCGCTGACCGTCAGCGTGTGCGTGTCATCTGACGCGCCTTGCAACAATCGGTACGTGCTGTCCGCTAGATCACGCACGCTACTTGCGACGATGGCTGACTCTTTGAGTGCAGCGAAGATTTTTGTCGTATCTCGAAGTGATGAAATGCTGCCACCGTATGTTGCGCGCATTTTTTCGATGGTGCTCGATGCGGTGTAATAGCTGCGTTCGGTTGCATTTTTCTGTGCTTGGTCGTTGTAGAGGCGATAATAAATTTCCAGCGTCTTATTTTCGCCCACAACAGGCCTGGCGCTCGAGTCATTCACAAGGACGCCGTACAGTGAATCGAGTAAGTCTTCGCTTTGCGTCAGTACCGACTGTGCGGTGGTTGCGAGGCTCTGGAGCTCGGTAACGTTCGCTTTCTCTAGTTCAGCTTGAGCCTGAGCGACGGCGGATGTTTTTTCGGTGACATCGTTCTCGGCACCCTCAATATCGCTTGGTAATTTTTCCTTTGTGACGGAGAGCGAATTTGCTGCGTCGTTGTACTGCCGCTCGGTATTTCGCAGCGCGTTCTGCGCGTTGATGATGTCTTTTTCACGGTCAGCTTGGAGCTGCTGGAGTTGGAGAGCGCTCGCGTTCACAGAAAGAGCTGCCTGACGAATATCTGCGAGTACCGTAGCGGTATCAAGCTCTGCGATAACCTGACCTTTTTTGACGAGATCACCTTCCTTCACATTCACTTTGGCAACGGTACCGCGCTGATTGAAGCGCATCTGTTGCTCACTTGAGAAAGTGACTTTACCTACCGCTTTTACCGATGCCGAAATAGTGCGGACTTCCGCTGCAACGACAGTCTTTGTCGTTTCTGTGCCAGAGCTATCACCTGCATACGCCATATACCCTCCCCCGAGTACGAGCGTTACGCCAAGTCCGAGGAGAAAATTTCCGCGTTGTATTTTTTGAAGGTGTGGCTGAACTTTTGCGTAGTTCCGGACGAAGAATGAAGGGAGTGCAAATGTCATATTAGCGAGCAGAAGAGGAAGACATGAGTGAACTACGCATCATCATGGCACCCGTTGCTGCAGTACCACTTCCTGTCATCATCCTGCCACTTCCTGACATTGGACCCCGTGCGCCGAAACCCCCTGGCGCTGCGACGCCACGTTCTGTCGCAATCTGTTGCATCGTTTTTCCAGAGTCGATTTCTTTCTGCAGTTCTGCTTCTGTCATTCCCATGCGCTCCGCCATGCGTGACATGTTTGCGCCTCTCACTGGTCCATCCTGCCCCTGCTGCATACGTACCTGCGGTTGCGGTGTTGTAGGTATGAGTCGCATGCCTACCCCTATAAGAACCAGCATGACGATGCCGAGTGCGACGCCGGCGCCAAAGGAGAGGAGGTGAAAGTTTTTCATACAGCGTCCGTGGAAAGATAAGTACGACATCATACTAGAGAAACCGCATTAAGATGTGATTAAGGAACAAGAAGTCGTGATTAGCAAGAAAGAGCAACTTCTTAATGCCGTCTTAACCATAGACACCTATTCTTTATCCATACCCGCAGACTTCATGAATATTCTTCTCATCGAAGATCAGGAAAAATTAGCCGCGAACATCGCGGAATTTTTAAAGACCGAAACATATGCAGTCACTGTCACAAACGACGGCAAAGATGGTTTTGAAAAAGCGATGACGCAGGAATTCGATCTTGTCATTCTTGATATCAACTTACCCGGCATGGACGGTTACGTCATTTGCACGATGCTCCGTGAAAACCGCAAAAATATGCCGATTTTGATGCTAACAGCTCGCACGAAACAGCAAGAAATTATTCATGGTCTGAACATTGGAGCAGATGATTATCTGACCAAGCCGTTTGATTTGGACGAACTTCTTGCACGCGTGAAGGCTTTGCTACGAAGAAAGAGCGAAGAGAAAACACCGATTCTGAAAACCGGGAAAATCACCGTCGATACGAACACGCGTGAGGTGAGGAAAGATGATATGAAAGTATCACTCTCGCCTCGGGAATATGCGCTCTTTGAATATTTGCTCAGACACAAAGGTCGCGTGCAGCAGCGCCCAAGCATCATTGAACACGTCTGGGGAGGCCGTGATGACCTCATGTTTTCTCAAACAGTGGATGTTCACATCGCCTATCTCCGGCGTAAGCTCGGCAAGAGCGTCATCGAGACCGTACCCGGTCAGGGCTACATGATCCCCACAGACTAAGACCATGTTCAAG
>JAKFXO010000047.1 GCA_021731345.1 Candidatus Peribacterales bacterium
AACTTCCAGACTGAGATTGCGTCAACACACTCTGAAGTGCTGAAAGCCTTGAACCAGGTCGTCGATTCCCTCAATTTGATGATCAGAAACCAGAACGAGGTTGCCGCACTTCTGCATGAATCCGTGAGGACCAATGAGGTCCGATCTAGAACCGATGTGGCGACACTTGAAGCCATGATTCGTTCGCTGGCTTCTGCTTGCGGTGGAGCAGATCATCGTGCTGAGTTTCAGAGGATCGTGAAGAGTCACGCCGAAGGAACTGGCGGCGTCAACACACACGGCTGGGAAACCCAGCTGGACCGCTGTGCGATCGCGGAAAATCACGTGAGCGCCGCGTCGGGACCTGTCCATTGAACTGGCAGTCCTTGTTGCTCAGTCGATGAGCGGTTCCGACAGACCAGCTTCTCTCACTCCTTCGACTCTTCCTCTTCCTTAGTGCGACATGGGGACATGGGGACGTTGCAATGCTCTCCGTGTGAGACCGCGCCATATTCATGAGAGAGAAATCGATTCAACTGTTCGGTCTCTCTGCTTAGGAAAAGATCAGCCCATTCGTCTAAAGTTCGCAGTGTGTCCTGATAGAGGTCACCTTAGGTGTGACTCAGTCATACTCAACAAGTCTTGTTTTGCAGGCTTTCTTTGAACACACCTTTACTAGAGCTCTTTACATCAACATCGAGGCATTCTCAAGGTTTCCCAACAGACACTTTTCACCTACTTTTGACCTGCTCATAAACTAGGCATACTGATGCACATGCCTCGTACTACAGCAAGATTCACTATTTCGCTTCCACCAGCAATGAATATGGAGGTGGAGCGTGTGATGCTGGCGGAAAGTCGAACTAGGTCAGAGTTGGTACGAGAAGCTCTTAGAGCGTACATCGCAAAACAAGTTAATACAGACGTGAAGTCCTCTGTGAACTGATTGCTTGCATGCCAGTGGCTCGCCATGGTAGTGTAAATACATGCCTGTGGGCGCAAGCCCCGTTCAGCCAAGGAAACCCTAAGCTGAAGGCAGGCATAACAAAAAAACCGCTTACAAGCGGTGTTTTTGTTTGTCTAGTTGTCTTCAATTCCGTTAGTGAACAGCTTACGTTGGGCACCCTTCTTCAATTTGTTCAATGGCATCACACTCCAAAAGGTGATATTCCCATCTCCAACTTGACGAAGTACCGCACGGATTTTGATTTTATTCTCTCCCGTCAGTGCATCAAATCCCCAGAACTGAGCGTTCTTCATAGACACTTCTCCGCGCGATGATTTCTTCCCCATCTCAATGAGACAATGCCGGTACTCCTGCACGGTTCCTGCTTTACGGATGACATAGAGCGCCAGAGGAAGGAGGTTGAATTTAGTCAACTGCTCCTTCTTTCCCCTCTCACGTCTAGCGGAGAATTGAAGATGGTGAAAGCCATCCGAGTTAAGAGTGACATGCTTACCGAAGTATGGGCAATGAATTGAACTCTGTGTACTGTACAGAGCTTTTACCTTCTCTTTTCGTATCAGGAACTCCTCATCACTTACATCCATATCTCCCAAGTAGTAGCATAAGGTGCGCAGTTCTCCAAGAGCTTGCACAAGAAGCCCGTGTGGATGTATTGTTGTGGAATATCTAGTCGTTAATGTCTAGATTGCTCATACCATGCCATCAACTGATACAGAAGCTGAAGTAGCTCCAATACTCCGAACGGTCTTTCCTGAATTCTCAGAACAACAACTCCACTTAGCACAGGAAGAGTTTTCTCGATTCTTTGGGTTACTTTATGACGACTACCTGGAAGATGGACACAAGGAACCCCTCAAGGATTCAATACACTAACATCAAAACTTTCACTGTCTGATGAAAAGATCTTGATCTAACTGTTTGGTCTCTCTGCTTAGGAAAAGATCAGCCCATTCGTCTAAAGTTCGCAGTGTGTCCTGATAGAGGCCACTAAAATTAAAAGAACAGCATCATTTGATGTGGTTCTTTTAATTTTAGTGGGCGATAAGCAAGTGGTCTAGACCACTTGCGTGAGGAGTCGAACGAAAAACCGGTCTACGAAAAGTTTTAAGAAAAATTGGGCTAAATATTTTTCTTTAAACTTTTTGTCGGTTTTTCCGGGGTCGAGGCTACGTGTGGAGATGAGAAAAGTGAAACTTTTTGAAGCGAGCCGTAGCGGTGACCGAACCTCCTCTTCTAATTTTTATGTATCTAAAATGAAAAAACTCGCCCAAACGAGTTTTTTCGTTGGCGAGTTGGACAGTCAAGCTGTCAATCGTGCACAGTTGGTTTTTTATCCAAGATGGGAGAAGCCACTCCAGGACCCCGAAACCTACTCTTTGTTTGATATTCATATTTCTCATGAATGATCTTTTGCGTAATCAATACTACAAAAAAGCCGAGAAACATGGTGATAGGTGCTGAGACCAAATTAAAAGCAAGTCCAACCCAAATACTTTGATAGGTTACTGCAAAGTAGCCGGAAACAAGGCCAAATGAAACCTCTAAGGTATAGCCAAGTAAGTTTATTTTGGCTCCACCTTTCTTTGCAACCACACCGAGTCCTACGTAGAACACTATGGACAACCCAAGGAGTGTTATCAACATTGTTAGGGTCA
>JAKFXO010000105.1 GCA_021731345.1 Candidatus Peribacterales bacterium
GATGCTGCCGTGCCTGCGCTTGTGTCTGCCCCAGGATCAAGACGAACTTCAATTGCATCTTCCCAAGGATCGCCCAGAGGGGAAAGCTGAGGCTGATGATCGTGGATTTTGCCGAGCCCCGGAACGCCGTGATCGCGGTGAGCTTCTGGGAGGTATCCTCCGTGAAGCCGAAGATCTCTTTCTGGAACGCGGCCGTGGGGGACGTCACGTAATGGCTGAAGTAGATATGGAAAAACAGGACATGGCTCTCCCGCGTGAGACGGCGTCTCATTTTCTGATCGGTCAGGATCGCGCGGGAGAGGTCTGGAGGGAGCAAAGACATGGCAGGGGGAGGAGAAGTCAAAACTTCATCGTGAGGATGTTCTCGTGTCGCATTGGTCCCAAAGCGCGTGCGCCCCACCAGTCTCCGTCATCATCACTCCCCGTATCGATCACCGCGCCAAAGAAGCCGCCGCCGCGAATCTCGAGGAGCTGAAGGAGGACGATGGCAAACGCGTCCGCGAGATCGTCGTGGTTCTCGCTTCCAAACCCGACGAGCTGCGTGATGAGTTCCTGGGTGCCAGCTGTTGCAAAGAACACTTTGCCCTGTTGCACCAAGTGTGAGACGAGTGCCAGACGTGCCCGCTTATCCTGACCGTGCGTGGGCACGCCTTCCGCCGGAAAGCCGTCATGGCGCAGGTGTTCCACGAGCGAGGACTGATATCCCACATCCTCGATGTAGAGCTTCGTCTTGTCGCCGCCTCCGATGGCGACGGAAACCTTCTTCGCCCGTTCGAGGGTTTCCAAGGCCGTGAGCTTCTCATTCACCGGGTGCGGGAGCACGTAGAACTGACGGTTGTCTCCGGTGCCGTACATCTTGATCGAGACCATCGCTGTGTAGTCGGCGTACTCGCTTTTGGAGATCGCGAGATCGACCCCCGTCGCGGTCATCCGCAGCGGAAATTCATTCGTCGACTGCGGGAGGGTATCGAACGGAAGCATCCAATTCGGATGGAAGAGGCGCTCGGAGTCTGGAATGATCCTGAGCATGTACTCTCGCTGGAAGGAGGCTTCGCTCCCGATCCGTTGGCGCAGGAATTCAATCGCCATTGAACTTGGAAACTTCCCCGGCCAGAGGATGCGCCCATTGCTAGTGCGGAGCGGGTACTCCCGGTAGATGCCCCGCAGAGCCCCGCTCTGAATCTCTTTCTGAAGACGTTTCAGGAGACAATCCTCGTGGAGGAGGTTTCCGATGAACACGATCCTTGCGCCCATGTCGCCCGCCGGAATGAGTTCACCCTTGACCCATGCATAGGTCTTGTCCCGTCCCTCGCGGGTTTTGACTGACTGAAGGTCTTCGATATCATCACAGACCACCAAATCCGGGCGGTACTGCTTATGCCGTAGCCCGCGCACCGATTGGTCGATACTCACCGCCATGATCTTCGCGCCGTAGTTACTGATCACGAGGCAGGAGTTGCGCCACTCATCCTCCTCTTCCCGAAACGGCCCAAGATCTCCCCGCAAGAGCGGATTATTCTCCAGCTCCTCCTTGATGTTTTTGAGATGTTGCCGCGCCTGCGCTTGCGTCTGTCCCACGAGCAAGATGAACTTCTTGCCTGGCATCCCGAGGATCGACCAGAGAACGAAAGACATGTTCATGATCGTGGATTTGGCGGAGTCCCGGAAGGCCGTGATGACTATTGTCGAGACCGATGCATCTTCTGAGAGCCGGAACATCTCCTTTTGGAATGGGGCTGTCTTGTGCTTCACGTAGTGCGGGAAGTAGCAGTGGAAGAAGAGCTCGTGAGATTCACGGATGAGTTGGCGCCGGGTCTTACGGTCTTTGAGCATCAGGCTCAGCAGTTCCTGCATCTGCGGTGTTTGATTGTTCTGATTCGTCATGGGAAGGGGGGGAAGAAGAAAGAGAAGAGGCATCCTCTGGAGTCAGGGATGCCAAACGGAGCGCCTCGGTAATCGCGGCCTCCTGCTCGGGGGTGAGAGTTTCGGTGTCCTGTTTGATCCTGGCCGTCACCTCGAGCTTGTTGTTGTAGTGCTGATTTCTGTGTTTGAGCCAGTACATGACCGCGCCGAGGTTGCCATCGCGGATCTGGGTCAGGAGCTGGGATTCGGCCATGTCGGAGACGAGGCTGACCCCGTCCTGCAACGCCTCATCTGCAGCCTTGGCGAACTCTGGATCTTCCTTACGCCAGCGGTAGTAGGTGGCGCGGCTAACGCCGGCCTTTTCGCACGCGATCTGCACGATCGGCAGCTTGCCGAGGTGCTCGAGGAGAGAGGCCTGCTCCCGTGCCTTGCGTGCATCAATGACGTCTTGGTGCTTACTCATGATCGTGTCAGGGAAGGAAGTGCCTCGGCCTTGATGCCGGTGAGTTTTTCAAAGCGTTCGATCACGACCTGGCAGTACTTGGGATCGAGTTCGATGCCGATGCAAAGCCGCTTCGTTTGCTCACACGCCAAAAGGGTGGAACCGGAGCCGAGGAAGGGGTCATACGCGATCTCTCC